>JAHJNP010000184.1 GCA_018820745.1 Gammaproteobacteria bacterium | reverse complement strand
TTCGCTCATTCGGTCGCGCTTGGGCTGGACGCCGCCATTTTCGATGGAGGCCGGTTTGGCCGCAACGGTGGCAGCTTCAGCATGATGTGGCTTGCGCCTTTTTCCGCTTTTGTCATCTGCTGGCTGACGCTGCTCTGGCTGTTGCGGCGCGGCAAAAGCCTGCCGATGGATCACCCCAACGAACGTTCGCTGCATGTGACGCCGACGCCGCGCATCGGCGGGCTGGGCATCATGGCCGGGGTAGGGGTGGCCAGTATCTGGCTGGCCGGGGCCAGCCCGTTCCCGGTAGCGCTGCAGGCGGTGCTGCCGCTGGGGCTGGCGGCATTTGCGCTGGCCGCGGTGTCGGTGCTGGATGATGTGCGGGGCCTGCCGGTGGCGTTGCGCTTCCTGGCGCATTTCGTTGCGGCGACGGCGTGCCTGCTTGCGCTGGGCCTGGGCGGCTGGGCTTTGCTGGCGGGCACGCTGGCGGTGGTGTGGATGACCAATCTGTACAACTTCATGGACGGCTCGGACGGGCTGGCGGGCGGCATGGCCGCTATCGGCTTCGGTGCGCTGGCGCTGGCGGCAATGCTGGGCGATGCGGCCGGGCTGGCTGTATTCTGCGCGGCCATTGCGGCGGCGGCGTTGGCGTTTTTGCGTTTCAACTTTCCGCCGGCGCAGGTGTTCATGGGTGATGCCGGTTCGATTCCGCTGGGGTTCCTGGCGGCCGCGCTCGGCATTCTGGGGGCAATGCAGGACGTGTGGCCGTGGCTGTTTCCGCTGCTGGTCTTCTCGCCTTTCATCGTCGATGCCAGCGTGACACTCGCACGACGCGGCTTGCGGGGCGAAAAAATCTGGCGGGCGCATCGTTCGCACTATTATCAACGAGTGGTGCTGCTCGGCGCGACGCATCGCCAGCTTGCCCTGGCGGCCTATGCGCTGATGTTCGCAAGTGCCGCGCTGGCAGTTACGCTGCTGCTTCAGCCGCAATACACGACGGGGTTGCTTATACTGTCGGCCGCACTTTATCTGCCGGTTTTTCTGACCATCGACCGGCGCTGGAATCGACTTCGCAATGAACCTTAATCCCCGCACCGCCACCATCATCCTGCATGACATCCTGGTGGCAGCTTTCGCCTGGCTGGCCGCGTACTGGCTGCGTTTCAATCTGGCGGTGCCGCCCGAATTCCAGGCTGCAGCCTTGTCTACGCTGATCTGGGTAGTGCCGCTGCAGGCCGTCGTGTTCTGGCGCTTCGGCCTGTATCGCGGGATCTGGCGCTTTGCCAGCCTGCCCGATCTCAAGCGCATCGTGCTGGCCGTGGGGCTGGCGGCGCTGCTGATTCCCGTCGCGCTGATCCTGTTCCGCGTCAGCACCGTGGTGCCGCGTTCGGTGCTGATTCTCGACCCGCTGCTGCTGCTTGTCTTGATGGGCGGCAGCCGACTGGCCTACCGCGCCTGGAAGGAGCATCGCCTGGCCAGCGTGCTGCACCCGGGCAGCAAGCCGGTGCTGGTGGCCGGCGCGGGCTCGGCGGCGGACTTTTTGCTGCGCGAACTGGCGCGCAATCCGGCAGGCTTTCATGTGGTGGGCCTGATGGACGACAGCCGCGACAAGTGGGGATGCCTGGTGCAGGGGATTCCGGTGCTGGGGCCGCTGGACGAGGTCGCCGTCTGGGCACGAAAAATGGAGGTGGACGACATCGTGCTGGCACTGCCGTCGGCCGCGCACGAAGTGCGCAAGCGCACCACCCAGACCTGCGCCGACGCCGGCCTGAATGTGATGACGATCCCTTCGCTCGAGGATCTGGTGGCGGGTCGGGTATCGGTATCCAGCTTGCGCCGGATCGAACTCGACGATTTGCTGGGGCGCGATCTGGTCGAGCTCGACGACAGTGGCCTGCACCGCCTGCTGACCGGCCAGGTGGTGATGGTGACCGGCGCGGGCGGCTCGATCGGTGCGGAACTGTGTCGCCAGATCGCGCGGTTTGAACCGGCGAAACTGGTGCTGTTCGAACAATCCGAACTGGCGCTGTATGCGATGGAGCAGGAATTGCCGCAGCGTTTCGCCGGCCTGCAGATCGCCCCGGTGATCGGCGACGTGAAGAACGCTGTCTGGGTGAATCAGGTGATGGCCGAGCATCGTCCCGCCGTGGTGTTCCATGCGGCCGCGTACAAGCATGTGCCGCTGATGGAGAACGGTAATGCCTGGGAAGCGGTGCGCAACAACGTGCTGGGCACGCAGGTGGTCGCGGCAGCCGCGCAGGCGCATGGGGTGGGCAAGTTCGTGATGATCTCCACCGACAAGGCGGTCAACCCGACCAATGTCATGGGCGCGACCAAGCGGCTGGCCGAGATGGCCTGCCAGGCGATGCAGCAGGCGAGCGGCACGCGCTTCGTGTCGGTGCGCTTCGGCAACGTGCTCGGCTCGTCCGGCAGCGTGATTCCCAAGTTCCAGAAACAGATCGAGGCGGGCGGCCCGGTGACGGTGACGCACCCCGAGATCACGCGCTACTTCATGTCGATTCCCGAAGCCGCGCAGCTGGTGCTGCAGGCGGGCCTGATGGGCGAGGGCGGCGAAATTTTCGTGCTCGACATGGGCGAGCCGGTCAAAATCGCCGAAATGGCCAAGCTCATGATTCGCCTGTCGGGCGCGGATGAAGACCGCATCCGCATCGAATACACCGGTCTGCGTCCTGGCGAAAAGCTCTACGAGGAACTGCTGGCCGACGACGAGTCCACGTTGCCGACGCCGCACCCCAAGCTGCGGGTGGCGAAGGCGCGTGCGGCGATCGGCACATTGGCGGGCGAACTGGACGACTGGTTCAGGACCGGCAGCTTCCAGCCTGAAGCGGCCGTCAAGCAGGCACTGACCAGATGGGTGCCTGAATACACCCCCCAAGACTAAGGACTCGTTTTCGCAGGTTGGGCTGACGCAGGAAGCCCAACATTGGCGGTGCATGTTGGGCTTCGCAAGCTCAGCCCAAGCTGCGGTTTGCCGTATCGCCCGTTTTTTGCAGCGGCAGCAAGCTTGCGCACAGCATGGCGATGATCAGCCAGATCAGCACTGACCACTGGGCAGTATAAAAGGACGGATGGGTATTGAACGGGAAGATCCAGGCCAGCGCCGCCATGGCAAATGGCAAGGACTGGATTCTTCGCTCGTGGCTTGCCAGGCGCCAACTCCTGACCAGCAGCACATAAAACAAGCCGAGCCCGGCAAGCCCGATCAGGCCGGTCTCGGCCGTCACTTCCATGATGATCTGATGCGCATAGAACGCGCCTGTCGGCCTGCCCGACGCTTCGTTGATGGACAGAAATGGATCGTCAGGCTGCGCAAACTCGGGATAGGCATAACGGAACGCCCTGACGCCTACTCCATTGACGGGATGTGCATCGATCATGGCAAAGGCGTCTTTCCAGAGCGTCCAGCGGTAGGAAAGCGCCTGATCGATTTTGGCCTCGTCGCCGGAAAAAAGCAGCAGGGTCTGGTCCAGTCGCTGCCTGGCACCGGGATTCTCGAATGCGGCAAAGGTCCCGACCAGGGCAATCAGTGCGGCCACCACGCCCGCTTTCCACAGCGGCACCCCGCGTCGCCGTGTTTCTGAAAGGATCAGCCACACGCAAACCAGGCCGAAACTGACCCAGCCGCCACGGCTTCCGGCAAGGATGACGACCGCGCCGGACGTCGCTGTGGCCAGCAGCATCAAGGCCAATCTTTTGCGAAGCGCAAGAATGAGAAATGGCGCAAGCACCGGCAATGCATTGCCCAATCTCAAACTCCGTTCCCCGAAAACCCCATTGAGCCTGTCAGGTCTCTGCGCATAACCAAAGAAATCATGCCCAGTTGCAGCCTGGAACAGTGCATCCACCACCCAAAAGGCGGTCAGCCCAGCCAGCAGCTTGATGAGCAGGGAAGCCTGCTTCTGGTCACTCATCACCCAGATAATGAACAGGCCGGAAAGGTAAAGACGGATGAATGTCAGCCCCGTGCTTGCGGACTTTTCCAGGGCGTAGCTGTCCGGAACGGAGAGCAGCATGGGAAGCCAAATGCAGGCAAACAGGAGCGTGAAAAGCTTGATGGCCGGCGCCTGAAAAAAGGGTCTGCCGTATTGGTATGCGAGCACCCCGCCGCCAATCGTCATGATCAGCATGGGCAGTTCCACTGTCCGCCTGAATGGGAACAGCAGGAAGCAGAAAAAAATCAGCCAGGTGAAATACCGGGCGTTAGGGGAGAGTGTCATAAGGCTTTGCTCGTCTGCGCGAAATCAAATATGTAGCCATATTCAGGCGTAGGGCGGGAACACTTTCCCGCCGCCGTGGCAAGCGGGAAAGTGTCGGCGAAGTGTTGCCGGCCTGCGGCCGCCGGCTGCGATTGGAATAAGGCGTAATGGTCGGCATCCGGAAAATTGTTCAGAAGCATATTGGACAAGGGTATCAGCGACGTGGGGTGCGCACTTGCTGTTCGTACAACGCCAGCGTCTGGTCCAGCATGGCCTGCAGCGGGAAAAACTCGCCGGCCGGAACCGGTTCCGGATGCTGCAGCAGTTGGGCGATGCGTCGACAGGTTTCATCGAGGCAGTCGAGTGGCAACAGCCCCACCGGATAAATCGTGCGCAGGATTTCGCCGACGCCGCCGCGGTCGTATCCTGCCGTGGGCACGCCCAGCCGCAGCGCCTCCAGCGTGGTGCGGCCAAACGATTCGGGCTGGGTGGAGAGCGACAGCACCAGGCTGGAAGTTGCCAGGATGTTTTTCAGGTCGTCGCGCTGGCCGGTGAAGCTGATGTCGTCTTCAAGCCCCATGCTGCGCACGCGGTAGCGCAGCTTTTGCAGATAGCGCTGCTTGGACGCCGACGCGCCGCCGACGATGAGGCCGTGCACCGGCAGCCCGCGCCGCTTCAGCCTTGCGATCAGCTCGATAAAGTCTTCGTGCCCCTTGAGCCGGGTGATCCGGCCGGGGAGGGTGACCAGCAGCTTGCCTGTGGCGCGCGGAAACTGCGCAAAGAACGCCTGCTGCCAGGCCGGGTCGGGTTTCCAGCCGTGCGGATAGGCCTGGCCATCGACGCCGCGATGGATGACCTGAATGCGCCACGGCGGCGTGTCGGGATATTCGCGCAGGATGTAGTCGCGCACGGTATTGGACACCGCGATCACCCGCTCGCCCTGCGTCATGATGCGGCTGTAGCGATTGACCCCATACATGCCGTGCACTGTGGTGACGAAACGCGGCCGCGTCGCCGGGTTCATGCCACGCCACGACAGCCAGGCAATCCACGCCGGCACGCGCGAACGCGCATGGATGATGTCGACCTTCTGCGCCTGCAGAAACGTGCGCAGCTTGCCGACGAGCAACAGCGTTTTGAACGACTTTTCTCCGATCGGCCAGGCGAAATGCTCGGCGCCCGAGGCAACCAGCGGCGCCACCTGCCGCCCGCCCGCCGACATCACCAGCGCGCGGTGGCCATGCTCGACCAGCGCTTGCGCCACTTCGAGCGTGCCGCGTTCCACTCCGCCGGATTCCAGCGCGGGTACCAGTTGCAGGACAGTCAGTTTTTTTGCTTCAGCCATTCGTTTTTATCTTTTTATCTTGAATTATTTATGTGTCCCACACGCCGCGGCAGATGTGGGGCCCTCACCACTGCACCCGGTAATCGTCGCGTCATCGGCCCGGGGGCGGGCCCCCTACACAACATCTCCCGTTGTTGTGTGACGCGAGTGCGGCGCCGGTGCTGTTCGCGGCATGGGCGCCATTCTACGAAAACGGATGCTCAAATGTTTGACTTCAGCCATTTGAGTATCCAGTCGGCACAGCGATCGGCCTCGGCCAGCGGGTGCAGGTTGGGGTGCAGAGTGCCGTGGGCGCACCAGTTCGCGAAGCGAGTGATGCGCTGCGCGTCGACCAGGTGCGCAATCGCCCGGCCCACGCGACTTTTCGGGTTGACCGGCAGATCGAACACGCCGACCGCGGCCCCTGCCGTCAATGCCTCGAACACCATCGAGGCGCTGTCGGGCGTCACCCACACCGTACCGCATCGGGCCAGCTGTTCGGGCAGCCAGTCGGGCGAGGTGGCGGTGTGGGGGACGATGCTCAGATTGGAATACGGCGGCAGCAGCGCCAGAAAATCCGCCGGCGTACGGCGCGAGGTGGTCAGCGTCCAGTGCGTATCCGGCGTGCGCGCGAGGATGCTCCTGATCTGCACCTGGATGGCGTCGCTGTCCCACTCGAAATGCTTTGATGCGCCGCCAACCAGAATTAACCCGTGGCGGAGCAGTCCATGGCTCGAATCACGGCCCGCCGCCGGACGGATGCGGTTCAACGCCCCTTCGGTCACCAGCGTATGCGCGTCGGCCGCAATGCCGTCGTGCTGGGGAACAATGCACAGGTCGAACCAGCGGCGCGGCAGGCTCGGTTTCATCAGCACCGCGGCGCGCCCGCCGCATGCGCGCCGTGCGGCCAGCAGCGTCACGTGCGTGGCGTGCCCCGCGCCGACGATCAGATCGGGCTTGGCAAGCGTGTTGGCGGGAAAGCGTTTCAGCAGCAGCGCCAGCCAGGCGCGCCAGGCCGGCAGGGCAGGGAGGATGACAGTCTCGGTCAGGGTGGCGCGCGTCAGCGCCTCGGCCAGCCCCAGCGACTGGTTGACGTGGCCCGGCTTGCCGTCGCTGACGATCCAGACGACCAGCGGGCGCTTGCCGGCCGGGTCAGACAACGATCAGCCCCGTGTCCTCGTGCAGGTCCAGCGCCAGCCGCATGCCGTCGCATGCCCCGTCGATGCGGCAGGTTTCGTCGCCCATCAACGCGCGTTTGGCAGCCGCGATTCCTTCCCCGCGCAGGTGGTCGGCTTCGTCGGCAGGCGAATGGGCATGGGCTTGTGACATGGAGGGGCGCAGGTGGCGGTCGGTTGTCGGCGATTATGAACCGTCAGCCCACCTGCGTTCAAGCGCGGCCTGCCAGCGATACGGCGCGGGGTCGAGGACCGGTGTTCGGCCTTCCATCAGGTCGACCAACAGTTCTGCCGAAGCCGGCGCCAGCGTCACCCCGTAGCGGTAATGCCCCGTGTTGACGAACACGTTCCCGAAATCCGGGTGGCGATCGATGATGGGGATGTTGTCCGGCGAGCCGGGGCGCAGCCCGGCCCAGTGCTGCACCGGCTGCATGGTGGCCAGCGCAGGCAGCAGTTCGGCCGCCTCGGCATGCAGGCGCCGGCGCGTGGCGTCGTCGGTCGACTTGTCGAAGCCGGCATCCTCCAGCGTGCTGCCCGCCAGCAGATGGCCATCGCGGCGCGGAATCAGATACAACCCGTTGCGATACAGGATCGTATCCAGCACGCCCGGCGCAAGCTTGAATAGCAGCATCTGGCCGCGAATCGGGCGAATCTGCGGCGTCGCCGCCAGCCCCGCCAGCCCCAGCCCGGACCACGCACCGGTTGCCAGCACTACGGTGTCCGCCGGGAAAGTCTCCGCTGCGGATTGCACCGCCGTTACCCGTCCGCCCTGCGTCAGCACCCCGGTGGCCGGGCAGTGCTCGCGGATCACCCCGCCCAGCTGCACCACCGCCGCGCGCAATGCCGCCACCAGGCGCGGGTTGCGCACCTGCGCCACCTCAGACAGCCAAATCGAATCGCGAGTCGACAATCCCCGCTCTGCCGCCATCCCGTGCGCCGAACACCAGGCCAGCGCCTGCTCCGGATCAGGCACACCCAGCGCCAGCATCCCGCAGCGCCAGAATTCCGCATCCCGCCCCGATACCGCCTCGATGCCCACCACCCAGTCCGCATAGGCCGCCATCGAGCGCAACGCCAGCGCCGAAACCGGCTCCGCGTAATCCCACGGCAGCAACGGCGAGAGGATGCCGCCCCCCGCCCACGACGACTCGCCGCCCACGGTGCCGCGGTCCAGCACGGTCACCCGATGGCCGCGATGCAATAAAGCCAGCGCAACGCTCAAGCCCGAGACGCCCGCGCCGATAACAAGTGAGTGCTTAATCAAGGGAAGGTAAATGCCAGGTGATCAGGCCGCACATTCTAGCAATGAGACCGTTGGTCGGCGCAATGTGGAATCCGCTGCAATCCTGCCGATAGAATCAACCATGGAAAAAAATCTCCCATTACGCGGCATCCCGAGGGCTCGGCCTTTGCGCGGACAGCCGGGATTCACGCTGATCGAATTACTGGTGACGCTCAGTATCGCCGCCATATTGTTGGCCGTGGCGGTGCCGAACTTCATCGTGTTTGTGCAAAACAACCGTCTGGCAACTCAGGCCAATGATTTCGTCACCATGCTGAATTACGCCCGCAGCGAGGCCATCAAGAGAAACCAGCGCATCACAGTCTGCAGCAGCACTACAGGCACGTCATGCGCAGGTTCAACCACATGGGATAGCGGTTTGCTTGTGTTTGCCGACACCAACGGAGATGGGGTGGTGGATGGGGGTGAGGATGTTCTGCAAGTCCGGCAAGGCATGGAAGGCAGCAATACATTACGTGCGGGAGCACGCACTCGTGTTACCTATCAATCCACTGGCTTTAGTCCTGGATTCAATGACACATTCAGGCTGTGCGACTCGCGCGGTCCGGCAAGCGCCCGAGCAATCGTTGTCTCCATGCAAGGACGGGTAACTACCAGTACTGGAACAGCACAATGTCCCTAAACAAAAACCAATCCGGCTTTACCTTGCTTGAAGTAATGGTCGCGATCGTCGTGCTTTCCCTGGGATTGCTCGGCCTCGCCGGACTGCAGGCCGCTACGCTGCGCAACAACCAGATTGCCTACTATCGGGCCATCGCCGTCCAGCAGACCTTTGACATGGCTGACCGGATTCGCGCTAACCAGGTAGGGGTGGCGGCAGGCGCTTACAACGCTTTGGACGCAAGCATCCCGGCCGATCCGGGTTGTGTCGCAAGCACATGTACGGCTGCGAATATGGCGGTGGCGGATCATTCCCAGTGGAACAACAACAATGCGCGCATGCTGCCGGGCGGTTCGGGCACCGTGGCGAGTGCTGCCGGTGGGAGTTTTGTTATCACGATTTCCTGGAACGAAAACACCGAAGCCGGCAGCGCCGGGCAGCAATTCGTGACGAGTGTAGTGCCATGAACCGGATAAATTTTATGGAACGCAACGGTGAGGCAAACATGTTCGCCCGGACACGCCACGGCCGACCAGGTCAACTGGGCCTGACGCTGGTTGAGCTGATGATCGCAATAACGCTCGGGCTGCTGATTCTGCTCGCAATCGGCTCAATCTACATCGGCAGCCGCCAGACATTCCGGATGCAGGAAGAAAACGCCCGCCTGCAGGAAACCGGGCGCTATGCACTGGAGGTAATGGGGCGCAGCATCCGGCAGGCCGGCTTCTGGAACATGCCTATCAATCCGGTTGCCACGGCAACGGCTTTCGTGGGTACGCCAATCACGGGCGTGAATGCCGCCAGTCCCACCCCCGACACAGTGACCGTCCAATACGATGGCTTGACCGGAGACAGGGATTGCGAAGGTACTGTACTCGCGGCAAATGCAGTCATAACCGATGCCTATAGCCTCACTGCCAATAATCTCGTATGCGACGGAGTGGATGTGGATGCCACGTCTCAGCCGCTGGTGGCGGACATAGAAGATGTGCAGATTCTTTACGGTGTTGATACCAACAACGATCAATCCGCAGATCGATATATGGCTACGCCCGCCAACTGGGCGCAGGTGGTTTCAGCCAGGGTATGCGTGCAAGCCCGTTCAACTAACAACGTGAACAACGCGCCACAACGCTTTCTGAATTGTGGCGGCGCCCTTGGCACAGCTGCTGGCGCGGCCGCATTTACCACGGCAGGGGCTGGCGATTTGCAACTGCGGCGCACCTTTGTCGCGACTTACAACCTGCGTAACCGCGTCACCAATGTGCCATGAATATGAATAACGCAGCCTTAATTCGCCCGGACCGCCGTCAGCGCGGCGCCGCACTGCTGACCGGCCTGATCTTTATGGTCATCCTGACCTTGCTCGGCATTACCGCCGCGCGCATGGCCGGGCTCGAAGAGCGCATGTCGGGCAACATGCGCGACCGCTCGCTTGCCATGCAGGCGGCTGAAATGGCGCTGCGTGATGCCGAGCGGGATATCCGCGGCCCCTTAGCTGGCTCCACTCGCAGCCCGGCAATATCGGGAATCAGCAATTTTGTTGCGGCTTGCACCGATGGGCTTTGTTACAACGGAGCGAATGGGAATGCTAACGCAGTGGACTGGAAAGTCACACCAATCTGGACCCTGGTCAGCATGACAGCTGCCCCCAGCGTCGCCTATGGCGCAAACACACCAGCCACTGACATTGACGGGCTTTCGGCCCAGCCGCGCTACCTGATCGAAGGTATCCGCAAGACGCCCCCGGGTGGCGCAGAGGAGTTCTATTACCGCGTTACCGTGCGCGCCCAGGGTGCGAATCCCAACACCGTGGTGTGGCTGCAGGAAGTATTCAAACCTTGATTGGGTGAACAAATGAAACTGCGAAACTTTTTGTTGATGGCAGCACTCGGGGCACAGCTTGCGTTCCCTGGTCATGCCCTGGCGTGGGATCAGGTGATCAGCGGAAGCATTTCCGCGGTGACCAAAAAGAGTGTGGTTTTGGACGGTGTGACTTATCGGTTTCAACAAAACACTCTCGAAGAGGAAAACCGCAAGCCTTCCGAATGGTGTGTCTTGATGCCGGACAATCAGCATTGCGGATGGCTGCTTTATAAGGGACAAAAGTTCAAGGCCCGGATGACGCTCAACCAGGAAAAACGGGTTATCAAGATCGAGATTCTGGATGGGTCAAATTAGGCTCCATGTTGAGCCAGGAGTGATGACAATGAAATCGAACCCTATTTTGCTAGCTGTGCTTGCCATGCCTTCGCTGGGTTTTCCGCTACAGGCGGCTGGTGCGCCGGCCAATAACCCACTGTTTCTGACCAGCGGGGTGACGCCAAACATTTTTTTCCAGGTGGACGACTCTGGCTCGATGGACTGGACCATCCTCACCAAGAAGCATTGGGAGGGGCGTGCATACGATCCGGATTTTGGCGGGGACAACAATGCGACGAGTGATACGAACAGCGCGTTTAGAGAGGATGGGCTTTTCTTCAGCAATGATGCTCCCCGTTCGGCGACATCTGGCGGTACTTTCCGGGAGTTTGCTTATGTCTACAAGAGTTCGGACGATAAATACAGCAATGGATGCAGTAGCGGAGGCTACCAAAATTCAATTGACCAATGCGGCGGCACGGCGCCGAATTTCGACCCGGTAGACAACGACTGGCGGATTAGAGCCGCTGCATTGAATGTTCTTTATTACGATCCCACGGCTACTTACAAGCCTTGGGCGGGGTTGTCCGATGCAACATTTACGGCCGTTCGCGATAACCCGCAACCAGACGAGGCCGGTTACGACGATACCCGATCACTGGTTGGCTATGTCTATGAGGTGGCCATCGATGACAAAGGTTATACGGGGTGTTCAACCACGACGTCCTGCGACACGACAACATCCAGGCCCAAGCGAGGATCTGACTTCAACGTAACCACCGGTGCGAACGGACTGGTCGATCTTTGGGACAGCCATACCACGGTCAAGTTTACGTCCAGCGGCGCCGAGGTCACCACGACAACCTATACACCGACCAGCACGAGCATCGGCGCCGCAGTCTCTTCTGTGACTACCTTGAGTGGTAGCAGCACCCATGCTGCGCTGGGTGGATTGACTGTGGACGAGACCAAGCAGAACTTTGCCAACTGGTATGAATATCATCGCCGGCGTTCGTATGTGGCCAAGGCCGCGATCGGCGAGGTGGTGACCGACTCGCCGGATTACCGCTATGGCCTTGGTCTGATCAATGACACGTTGTTTGTGCCAATGCCTGCGGCAACGGTGACCGACTACACTACCCACAACACAAGCCTGCTAAACAGCTTCTACAGCTACAACTGGCAAGCCAAGGGGACACCTTTGAGCTCAGGCCTGCAGCGGGCCGGCAAGTACTACCAAAACACGCTGACGGGCAAGCCGACCCCGATTACCCACTCCTGCCAGCAGAATTTCACCGTTCTCATTACCGATGGTTATTCGTACAACGAAAATCTTACGGTCAATGATTCGGATGGGGATGGTTACAGCGATTCACTCGCTGACGTTGCGCATTACTACTACCAGACCGATCTGAGCGGTTTGACCAATGACGTGCCGACCAGCACATTCGACACGGCAACGCATCAGCACATGGTGACTTTTGGGGTGGCCTTCGGGGTTCAGGGCAACCTGGTCGACACCGATGGCGATGGCTGGCCCGACCCGGTGAAGACCGAAGCCAGCAATTGGGGCGATCCTTCCTTACTTGATAGTCCGGAAAAGATCGACGACCTCTGGCACGCCGCCTACAACAGTCGCGGGACCTTTATCGCTGCGCAAACGCCGGAGGAGGTCGCCAGTGCGCTTTCCGATGCGATTAAGGCCATTGAATCGCTCACCGGCTCTGCCTCGTCCGCGGCAACCAACTCGACGACGCTTGACACGGGCAGCCGGGTTTTTCAGGCACGATTCAACAGCGATGACTGGTCGGGTCAACTTCGTTCACTCACCATCAGTACTAGCGCTGTCATCGCGTCTACCGAAGAATGGGATGCGGGCGTTGAGATCAACTCGCAAGTGGCGTCCACGTCAGACACCCGGGTCATCATCACCAAGGGCAGCTCCGATGGGGTGGCTTTTGCCTACGCCAACCTGACTGGCCCGACTGGCACTGCAGGAACCCAACAAAACCTGCTGGATAAAGATGGAGCCGGAACCACGGACGGTCGCGGCCCTGATCGAGTCGGCTATCTGCGTGGTCATAGCCAGCACGAAGGCGATACGGCAGGCACATTCCGCCAGCGCTCGATCAGTGTTCTGGGCGATATCGTGAACTCGAATCCATGGTATGTCGGTGCGCCTTCGGCAGGCCATTCCGACGTCGACCATCCGGGCTATTCAACATTCCGTGAAGACTACAAGGACAGGAAGCCTGTGGCCTATGTCGGGGCCAATGATGGCATGTTGCACGGGTTTGACGCCTCGATTGACGCTGATGATGTGTCCATGCCGGGGGCGAATGCCGGCAAGGAAGTG
This sequence comes from Gammaproteobacteria bacterium, assembly GCA_018820745.1. Classification (GTDB taxonomy): domain Bacteria; phylum Pseudomonadota; class Gammaproteobacteria; order Burkholderiales; family Thiobacillaceae; genus Thiobacillus. The sequence continues at coordinate 3,851 of JAHJNP010000184.1, read as the reverse complement.
CTGGGCTATGTCCCCACCCCGGTATATGCGAATCTGAGCCGGCTGACCGACCAGGACTACAACGCGAACCATCGCTATTTTGTGGATGGTTCTCCGATGGTGGCCGATGCTTGCGTGGCCAATTGCGGATCCTCTTCGGCCACCTGGAAGTCGGTCCTGGTTGGTAGCCTGAATGCGGGTGGAAAAGGCTATTTTGCGCTGAATGTCACCAACCCGGCAGGGACGAGCAGTGCCGCTGCGCCGACTTTTTCGGAAACCAATGCAGGCGATATCCTGCTTTGGGAATTCACCGACAGCGATGACGCGGATCTGGGGCTGACCTATAACTACCCGGCTTCGCATCCCACTACGCAACAGGCCAAGCAGATCGTGAAAATGGAAAACGGCAAATGGGCCGTGGTCCTTGGCAACGGCTACTACAGCACGGATGGCAAGGCTGTTCTATATGTCCTCTTCCTTGCAGATGGTGAGGACGGCGTGTGGTCTTCAGGTGATTTCGTCAAGATTGTGGCGGATTCGGGAACTGGAAACGGCTTGTCGACCCCGACCCCGTTCGACAGTGATGGCAATGGCCTGGCAGACACCATTTATGCGGGCGATCTGAAGGGCAATATGTGGAAATTCAATGTCAGTAGCGCCGCCAGCACGAGTTGGGGCGTCGCTTTCTCGGGCGCGCCGCTTTATGTGGCACAGGATGCGGCTGCTACACCCAATCGTCAGCCGATCATCGCGCCCCCGGAGGTGACCCTGCACCCCAATGGTGGACGGATGGTGTTGTTTGGTACCGGGAAGTACATAGAAACCACGGATCCCATGTCGACTGGGACGCAGAGCTTTTATGGCGTATGGGATGACGGTACTTGGGATGGAACCGCTTGGACTGACGGCAGTGCGGTTGCGGGCAGAAGCAGCCTCGACCAGAAACTGGTTGGGTCAATCACACTTAGCGGAAAATCTTATCCAGTCATTACGAGTGGAACCACTGTTTCCTCGCCCAAAGGCTGGTATGCAGATTTTTCCGGCGGAGAACGTGTAACGGGAATACCCAAGCTGCGGAACGGCCTCATCATCTATGACACGTTTAGCCCTCCCGCCACGCCGTGTGCGCCCGATGATGCGGGCAAGAGCATGGTGCACAATTATCTGACAGGCGATATGCCGGCCTACCCCGTTTTCGACACTGATGGGGACGGTGACGTCGATGACTCTGATACTGCTGTTGCAGGTCTGTACAAGGGGGCTTCTGTTGGCGGAACCACCCTGATCAGCGGCGCTGCTGGCAGCACCACAGGGGCCGCGATTTCGTCGCTGAATGACGGCAGTCTGGTTTCAAATCAGTTTAATTTTGGTGCGGGCTCGCGTGGCCGGATTACCTGGCGCGAGATTGTTCAATAAGGGGATAGACCATGAAGAAAATTGAACGGACCTGCTCCGGACGGGGTCGTCAGCGGCCAGATCAGCAGAGGGGGTTTACGCTGATCGAATTGATGATCACCGTGGTCATCATCGGCATTCTGGCCTCGATTGCCTACCCCAGTTACACGCAGTATGTGCAACGTGCAAACCGGGCGGAGGCGCGATCGATCCTGCTGGAAACCACCCAGTTTCTGGAGAGAAATTACACACTGGCGAATCGTTATGATCTTGATAGCGTGGGCAATGCTGTGGCTTTGCCTTTTACCACCTCGCCCAAAGCCGGGACCAAGAAGTATGACATCACTGTGGGTTACGGCGCGGCTCCAGCACAGACATTCACGCTTAATGCAACGCCGGCAGGAACCATGGTGGGCGATGCGTGCGGGGTCATTACGCTGACGAGTGCAGGACAGAAAGGAGCCGCTGGAGTGATAACGGATGCAATCGTGGCGGAGTGCTGGGGACGATAGGAGAAAGCGTTAACTCAAGCCCTTGGGTAGCGGAAACCCGACTTTCTCCTGCACCCCATCCAGATCGGCCACCGAGCCGATTCCCAACTGGTCCAGTCGCTCGATAACAGCGCGAACCAGAATTTCAGGCGCTGATGCGCCGGCGGTCACGCCGACCTGTTTCTTTCCCGATACCCATAGCGGATCGATTTCGCCGGCGTTGTCGACCATGTAGGCCGGCACGCCCAGATTTTCGGCAACCTCCCTCAGCCGGTTGGAGTTCGAACTGGTCGGCGACCCCACCACGATCACCACGTCGCACTGCGGCGCCAGCGCCTTGACGGCGTCCTGGCGGTTTTGCGTGGCGTAGCAGATGTCGTCCTTTTTCGGGCCGGCGATGGTGGGGAAGCGCGCGCGCAGGGCGTCGACCACGCGCGCGGCATCGTCGACCGACAGCGTGGTCTGGGTGACATAGGCGAGCTTGTCGGGGTCGGTCACCTGCAAGACCGCGACGTCTTCCGGCGTTTCGACCAGGTACATGCCGCCCTTCGACTGGCCCAGGGTGCCCTCGACTTCGGGGTGGCCCTTGTGGCCGATCATCACGATCTCGAGTCCCTTGTCGCGCATCTTGCTGACTTCGACGTGCACTTTGGTGACCAGCGGGCAGGTGGCGTCGAACACGTTCAGCCCGCGCGCTTCGGCTTCCTCGCGAACCGCCTGCGACACGCCGTGGGCGCTGAAGATGACGGTGGCGCCGGCAGGAACTTCGGCGAGTTCCTCGACGAAGATCGCGCCCTTGGCCTTGAGGTCGCTGACGACGTAGGTGTTGTGGACGACTTCGTGGCGCACGTAGATCGGCGCGCCGAATTTTTCCAGGGCGCGCTCGACGATGGCGATGGCGCGGTCGACTCCGGCACAGAAGCCGCGCGGGTTGGCGAGAAGAATGGTGGGGGTCATGGCGGTAGGCTTAAAAAGAAACTTCTTTCTGGTGCCGCAGCGCCAGCACGGTGACGAGTTCGCCGTCATGGCGGTACAGCATGACGTAGCCGCTGTCGCCAAAGCCGATCGGCAATTCACGGTACGTGTGTCCTTCAGTGTCGTCCACGTCCACGTCGGTTTCTTCGACTGGCCGGCCTATCTGTGGATGCTGCCCGAGTACCTTAACGGCCTTGGTGATGACGGCGGCGGCCCGCTTTGCCGCCGCCGGATTTTTGGGGCGCAAGAATTCGCGCAATTGCTCCAGGTCGCGCAGCGCGGCGGGCGCAAATTTTACTTGTGGCATACGGGCGCGGTCTGCTCATTTTCTTCGCCCCACGTATCAAGCCACGCAATCACTTCATCTCCGGTTACGTGCAGGCCGGTGGCCTGATATTCGTTCCATGCGTTGATGCCGTCCTGCCGGAATGCTTCACGCTTTTCTTCACGTTCGACGTACTGGCGGATGGCTTCCAGCATCATCCAGTGCGAACTGCGTTGACGCGCTTCGGCAAGGCGCTTGACGCGTGCGCGAGTGTCTTCGTCGATTTTGATCGCTACAGGGCGGGTGGATGTCGCATTCATGGCGCGCTCCAGTGGGTATGTACAAGTATTACCTTAGCATAAGTCGGGGCCCAAAGCCTGGCCTGTTTCAGCCATGGAGGCACGGGTTTTCGCGGACAGGTGTCACAGGATGCGTTCGATTTCCACTTCGAATTCGATGCACAGGTCGGCGAGCGGGTGGTTGAAGTCCACCTTCACCGCGTCGTCGCCGATTTCCAGGATGCGGCCGGCCAGGGTCTGGCCGTTGGGCATGGCGAATTCGAACAGCTGATCGGCTTCGAGTTCCATGTCGGCGGGCAGGTCGGATTTAGGCAGGGTCTGGATCAGGTCGGGCTGGCTTTCGCCAAAGGCCTGCCAGGGATCGAGCAGGAATACGTGGCGTTCGCCGGGGTGGATATCGATCAGCCATTGTTCCAGCATCGGCGCCAGGGTGCCGTCGCCGAGCGT
>JAHJNP010000183.1 GCA_018820745.1 Gammaproteobacteria bacterium | reverse complement strand
TGTAGGCCACGTGCGCCACCCCGCGAAACGGCACCAGGTGATGCGGGCACACGCCGTGCACCGCGATGCCGCGCACCACCACCATGTCGTCGCGGTCGTCGGCAAACCCCTCTCCCAGCGCTACGGCAGGCTCGATCGCATAGCCGCCGAGCAGGCGCTTTTGCCACAGTTCGCGCACCCGCTCGGCGGTGCGCCCGGTGTGCACCGAATCGGGTGCAATGCCGCAGGCGACGAGCATGGCGTTGACCGCCCGCTCGAACGCCGCCGGGTCGAACGTCCCGACTTGCGGGATACCAAGACTGCCGCTGCCCGGCGGCGTGTGGCAGTCGTCGTGATCGCAGGCGTCGGCCATTATTTGAGGGTCGCCTTGAGGAATTCCAGCGTGCGCGTCCACGAATCCTTATCGGCCGCGGGGTCGTACTTGAGCGGCAGCCCGAACTGCGCGGCGTAGCTGTCGGCCTCGCGGTTGGTGAAGGTGTGCTTCACCCCGGGGTAGGCCACGAACATGTAGTCGGCCTTGGCATTGTCCATCTCGGTCTTGAACGCCTCGACCTGCTCCGGCGGCACCAGGACGTCAGCCTCGCCGTGGAAGATGCGCAGCTTGGTCTTGATGTCGCCCGGCTTGACCGCCATGTCGGTCGCCAGCACGCCGTGGTAGCTGACCGCCGCTTTCAGCGGCATGCCGGAACGCACCATGTTGAGCACCACGCCGCCGCCGAAGCAGTAGCCCAGCGCGGCGATCTCGCCCTGCTTCACGTTGGGCTGATCGTCGAGAAAGCGGCGCGCGGCGTCGAAGCGCGCGTAGGCCAGCGGCGGGTTCTTGTTGACGCTGCCCGCCAGCGCACCGGCGTCCTGCGGATTGTCGGCCACCTGGCCGTTGCCGTACATGTCGACCACCAGCGCCACATAGCCTTCGCTTGCCAGCATGCGTGCGCGCTTCCTGCCGTAATCGTTGGCCCCCCACCATTCCGGCACCACCAGCACCCCGGCGCGCTTGTCCGTTACAGCATCGTCATACGCCAGATAGCCCTTCATGACGGTGTCGCCCGCCTGGTACGTGACATCCTTGCCGACCACGGCGGCGAGGGCAGAAGAAGTGAAAAACAACAATGACAGCGCAAGTGCAGTTTTCATGAGCGTCTCCGGGAGTGAGTGACCGCAAGGCGATCGGGATGATGGGATCCAAAAGCATACCGCGCCGGCACGCGCAATAACAACCGCATTCCCGTCACGGCCATGCGCCCGTGCTGTGCGCATCGCCGGGGCAGCGTAAAATTGCGGCTCCGCCCGCACGTCCGCCCGCCATGACCGACCCCATCCGCCTTGCCAAACGTGTCGCCGAACTGCGCGCCTGCTCGCGCCGCGAGGCCGAACAATTCATCACCGGCGGCTGGGTGCGGGTCGATGGCATCGTGATCGAGGAGCCGCAGTTCCGCGTCACCGACCAGCGCGTCGAAGTCGACCCCCAGGCCGACCTCGGCCAGACTGAACCGGTCACCCTGCTGCTGCACAAGCCGCCCGGCTATCGCACGACAGAGGGCGAGCCGCATGCGTCGCAGTTGCTCACCCCCGACACGCTGTGGCCCGAAGACCGCTCCGGCATCCGCCCGCTGAAAAAGCACTTCGCCCAGCTGACCCTGTGCGTGCCGCTGGAAACTGACGCCAGCGGGCTCGTCGTGTTCACCCAGGACTGGCGCATTGCGCGCAAGCTGACCGAAGACGCCGCCACCCTGGAGCACGAGGTCATCGTCGAAGTCGCAGGCGAGATGGCCCCCAACGGCCTCAAGCGGCTGAACCGGGGCATCCCCTACCGCGGCAAGACCCCGCCGACCATCAAGGTCAGCTGGCAAAACGAAACCCGCCTGCGGGTGGCGTTGAAGGGCGCCCAGACCGGGCAGATCGCGCACCTGTGCGAAGCCGTCGGCCTGCAGGTGCTGTCGATGAAACGCATCCGCCTCGGCCGTGTCCCGCTGGGGAAGCTGCCGCCGGGGCAGTGGCGCTACTTGCTCGAGGACGAACGGTTTTGAGGGCCGCGGCGTGGTGGGGGAATGGCGTTATGCAGGGCGTGTGGCGGTTACGCGCGGAACTTCCATGTGCGAGCCTGATCTGGTTTTATTGATCCTCCCTTCTGCCCGAGCCATGACCTTCTCCACCCCAGAAGCCGCCGAATCCGCTTTCTACGCTGCCTTCGAAGCGCGCGACCTCGACGCAATGATGGCGGTCTGGGCCAGCGACGACAGCGTCGCCTGCATCCATCCCATGGCCGCGCCGCTTAATGGACGCGCCGCCGTGGCGGCAGGCTGGCGCAGCATGTTCGAGGCGGCCGGGCAGTTCCGCGTGCAAGTGGAATTGGCACATGAAGTGCGCGAAGCCGGACAGGTCATCCGCATCGTGCGCGAGCACCTCTTCATCGGCCAGGAAACCGAACCGCGTCCGCCGATCCTGGCGACCAATGTCTATCGCAAGGAAGCCGACGGCTGGCGCATGGTGCTGCACCACGCCTCGCCGCTCCAGGTCGGCGGCACGCCGCCCACACGCACCCCGACCGTGGTGCTGCATTAAGAGCGGGCGCCAGGCTGCGCCTTTGCTAAACTCGGCGCCATGCCCGCCCTGGAAAACCCGCCTTATCGCGCCCCCGCCTGGCTGCCCGGCGGGCATCTGCAAACCATTTACGCCAACCTGCTGATCCGCGTGCCGCCGGTCGCATCCCGGCGTGAACGGCTGGAACTGGCGGACGGCGATTTCCTTGATTTCGACTGGATCGATAGCACAGCCGGGACCCTAAAGGACTCCGATCCACTACGCACTAAAGTGCGTGTGGAGTCGTATGCCCCAGTGGTGGTGCTGTTTCACGGCCTGGAAGGCAGCGCCGACAGCCCCTATGCGCGCGCCCTCATGACCCAGGTCCGGGCGCGTGGCTGGCATGGCGTGGTGGCGCATTTTCGCGGCTGCTCGGGCGAGGACAACCGGCTGCCGCGCGCCTATTTCGCCGGCGACAGCGCAGACATCGAGCGCGTGCTGCACCACGTCAAATCCTGCCATCCCGACGCGCCCGTTTTCGCCGTCGGCGTCTCGCTCGGAGGCAACGCGCTGCTGAAATGGCTGGGGGAACAGGGTGAGGTGGCGCGCGCGCTGGTCGAACGTGCCGCCGGCATCTCCGCGCCGCTCGACCTGACCGCGGCCGGCCACGCGCTGGATCTCGGCTTCAACCGCCGCGTCTACACCGCGCGCTTCCTCTCCACCCTGAAAGCCAAAGCCCTGCGCAAGGCCGCGCGCTTCCCCGGGGTGCTGGATGCCCGGGCGATTGCCGCCGCCACCACGTTCCGTGAATTCGATACCCTGGTCACCGCACGGCTGCATGGCTTTCGCGACGCCGAAGACTACTGGCTCAAGGTGTCGGCCAAGCCATTGCTGAAATCCATCGCCGTGCCCACCCTCGTCATCAATGCCAGAAACGACCCCTTTATGCCGGCCTGGGCACTGCCGTCATCCGCCGACGCATCGCCTGCGGTCATTCTCGAACAGCCCGCCAGCGGCGGTCATGTCGCCTTCCCTTGCGGCCCCTTCCCCGGCAATCTCGGCTGGCTGCCGCGGCGCCTGATGCAGCATTTCGACAGCCGGGCGTGGTAACGCCCATTTCACGCCCTGCAGGTAGAATCTGCGCATTGCAAATCAGGGAGTGCGTTGTGGAATACCCCAAGGAAATCTTCAAGGCCTACGACATCCGCGGCATCGTCGGCAAGACCTTCACGCCGGAAATCGTCGAGGCCATCGGCCACGCCATCGGTTCCGAAGCGGTGGCGCGCGGCCAGCGCGAAATCTGCATCGGGCGCGACGGCCGCCTGTCGGGTCCCAACATGGCCGCCGCGCTGGCGCGCGGCATCCAGAAGGCCGGCATCGGCGTGGTGGATCTGGGCATGGTCGCCACGCCGATGACGTATTTCGCCGCCTATCAGCTGGGCACGAACAGCGCGGTGATGGTCACCGGCAGCCACAACCCCCCCGACTACAACGGCCTGAAAATGGTGCTGGGCGACGAAACCCTGTCGGGCGACGCCATCCAGAAGCTGCGCGAACGGCTGCTGAACAATGACCTGGCGCACGGGGCCGGCGGCTACCGCCAGCACGATATCGCCAGCGAATACCTTACGCGCATCGTCTCCGACGTCAAGCTCGCGCGTCCGATGAAGATCATCGTCGACAGCGGCAACGGCGTGCCCGGCGCGTTCGCGCCCAAGCTCTATCGCGACATGGGCTGCCAGGTGGAGGAGCTGTACTGCGAAGTCGACGGCAACTTCCCCAACCATCACCCCGACCCCTCGCAGCCGGAAAACCTGCAGGACCTGATCGCCGCGCTGAAGACCAGCGACGCCGAAATCGGCCTGGCCTTCGACGGCGACGGCGACCGCCTGGGCGTGGTCACCAAGGATGGCAGCATCATCTTCCCCGACCGCCAGCTGATGCTGTTCGCGGACGACGTATTGAGCCGCAACCCCGGCGCCGAAATCATTTTCGACGTCAAGTCGACGCGCAACCTGTTCAGCTGGATCCGCGAGCGCGGCGGCCGTCCGCTGCTGTGGAAAACCGGCCACAGTTTCATCAAGGCCAAGATGAAGGAGACCGGCGCGCTCCTGGCCGGCGAAATGTCCGGCCACGTGTTCTTCAAGGAGCGCTGGTACGGCTTCGACGACGGCATGTACGCCGGCGCGCGCCTGCTCGAATACCTCTCCCGGCAGCCGGATATCAACGCCACCCTGCACGGCCTGCCCGACATGCTGAATACGCCCGAGCTCAACATCAAGATGGCCGAAGGCGAGCATTACGCGCTGATGGACACGCTGCAGAAAACCGCGCACTTCCCCGACGCCCAGGAAATCATCACCCTCGACGGCCTGCGCGTGGAATACGCCGATGGCTTCGGCCTTGCCCGCCCGTCCAACACCACGCCGGTGATCGTGCTGCGCTTCGAGGCCGAGAACGCCGACGCGCTGGAGAGAATCCAGGCCGACTTCCGCCGCGTGATCCACCAGGCCGCACCCGGCCTCACGCTGCCGTTCTGAATGCTGGCCGGCAGCGTCTAACCCCGTCGGGCTTAGACGCGGTCCTGCATCGTGCGGCGCCCTCAAGCCGGCGCTGACTAAGTCGTTTTCATCCCCGCGCAGTTCGCAACACGGGAATGCGATGGGCGACTGCGCCTGACGAATCCGGGTCGGCCATCGGCAGCGGCGCCGGCCGGTGCAGCAGGTAACCCTGAACGAAATCCACCCCCATTTTCTTCAGGCAGCCCAGCTCGGCCTCGGTTTCGACCTGTTCGGCGATGGTCTGCTTGCCCAGCTCGTGTGCCAGCGTGTGCATGGCTTTGACGATGGCGAACTTTTCGCGGTCGTGATCCATGCCGCGGACAAAATCGCCGTCGATCTTGAGCTGGGTGACCGGCAGCCGTTTCAGGTAACCGAACGAGGACTGCCCCTTGCCGAAATCGTCCAGCGCGAACTGGATGCCGCGTGACTGCAGCGACAGGATCAGCCGCTCGCAGGCATCCAGGCTGTCGATGGCGGCCGTTTCGGTGACTTCGAAGCTGATCCGCGCGGGATCGAAATGGTACTTGCCGATTTCATCAAGGATGAACTCGGCCGTGCCCGGGTCGCTGAGGCTGCGGCCCGACAGGTTCAGCGCATAGCAGGCCGCGTCCTCGGGATGGGTGTCGAGATAGGCGAAGCAGTTGCGGATCACCCAGCGGTCGAAACTGGGCGCCAGGCCGTAGCGCTCGGCAGCCGGCAGGAACTCGCCTGGCGAGATGATGGCGCCGTCCTCGCCGCGCAGGCGCAGCAGGATTTCGTAATGCTGCGTCGCGATACCCGGCGCCAGCGCCACTTTCTGCTGGCGATACAGGACAAACCGGTTCGCCTCGAATGCCTTGGTGATGGCGCCCACCCACTGCATTTCGTTATTGATTTTCTGCAGCGCGGGATGGGTTTTCTCATACACCTGAATCGCGCTGCCGCCAAGCGATTTGGCGTGGTAACACGCCGTGTCGGCCTGCGCCAGGATCTCGCCGATGTCGCTCATGCCGCGGTGCAACTCAGTCACACCGAAGCTCACTTCCAGCCGGAACACCTTGTCGTCCCACTCGAAACGGAAGCGGCCGATTTCATCGCGCAGACCCTGGATGTGGTCGAGCGCCTCGGGCAGCGTGGCATCGACGAGCAGCAGGCCGAACTCGTCACCGCCCAGTCGCGCCAGGGTGTGGTTTCCGCCCTCCACGCGGCGCGCCATGATGGCGGTCAGCCGCTGCAGCAAGGCGTCCCCCGCTCGGTGGCCGCAGGTGTCGTTGACCAGCTTGAAGCGGTCAAGGTCGATGTAGCAGAAGATATAGCGCCGCGCCTCGTGCTGCACACCGTGCAGCGCTGCGGCGAGCTTGCTTTCCATCGCGCGGCGGTTCCACAAGCCGGTGAGGTGGTCGCGTTCGGCCTGCCAGGCCAGGCGCTGCATCAGGCTGCGCCGCTCGCTCTCGTCCTGGAACACCAGCACGCCGCCCAGCACCTTGCCGTCGCCCGAGCGTATCGGCGCAGCCGTATCGCTGATCGCAATGGTCACGCCATCCTGCCGGCGAATCACCGTATGGTTGTCCAGTTCGACCACCGTATTATTCCGCAGAGCCCGGTCGAGCGGACAGGCGACGGCTGCGCCGCTTTGCTCGTTGAACAGGGGCAACACGTCGGCCACCCGCCGCCCCTGTGCATCGGCACTGCTGAAACCGGTCAGCTCTTCCGCCCGGGGATTGAGAAACTCGATCAGGCCGTCCGCATCGGCGACCATCACGGCATCGCCGATCGACTCGATCGTCACCCGCAGACGCTCCTTTTCGACCAGCAAGCCGTCATGCTCGCGCTCCAGTGCGTCCACCAGGTGGCTGACATGGTCGGCCATGTGGTTGAACGCCAGCTTGGTCTCGAGCACTTCCGGCGGGGAGCTGTGCGCCAGGCTGGCACGTGCGCTGAAATCGCCCGTCTCGATCGCCCGCGCGGCCGTGCGCAAGGCATACAGGCCGCGCAGATTGACCCGCAGCACCCAGCGGAGCAGCAGCATGACGCCGACCAGACTGCCGATCGCCAGCAGGGTGAAGCGTACCGCCAGCACCCACAAGCCCTGGATGGCCGGCCCGGCATCCAGCGCAACCGCCAGCGTGCCATAGGAGGCGCCCCCCACGATCAGGTCGGACTGTGCATGCGGCGCACGGAGCTCCAGGATCGTGGCGTACCAGGCCGGATAGCGCTGCGGGGCCGGCGGCGTGCGCGCTTCGAACGCGACCTGCGGGTTCGCAAACCGTGCGCTCAGGATGAGCGAATCGCGTGCGCGCGCCGCGATCGTCTGCTCGATGGCGGGGTAATCGCGCAGCAGCGCCTGATCCTGAATCGCCGTCATCAGCGCACTCAGTTCGCGCTCGGCGCCAATGTCGAGATTCTGTTGCGCGCGCGCCTTGAGCGGCAGGCCCAGAACCGCCAGCGTGGCCAGGTACATCGCCAGGACCAGCACGAACACCGCAGCCAGAATGCGGGCCTGCAGGCTGTAGCGCGTGCTGCGTGCCGACTGCGGATCACTCATTCACGGGCACCTGGGTGTGCTTGAAAAAATTCCGGTAGTTGCTGTAAGCACGGTCGTCCGCAGCGACAAATCCGCGCACCCGCGGCAGCCCGAGCGACTGCGCTGCGAGCTGCAACACGCGCAGTCCCTCCGGGTCGTGCGTCATGCTGACAAAGGCCTGACGGACTTTTTCGCCGTCGCCTGCGCTGACCCGCGGCGAGGCCATCACGGCAAGGTCGAAATACGGTTCAGACTCGGCCAGAACGCGGTACTTCAATGCACGTCGCTGGGCGAAATCGGCCATCACCTGATGGTTTACCCCGGCCGCTTCCACCTGGCCTGACATAAGCTGTCCCATCGCCGCCTCCTGGTTGCCGGCAAACAGCGGCGCGACCTTGACGCCGGCACGCAGCAGCGCATCCATCGGCACGTAATACCCGGTGAAGCCGTACGGATTGGCAAATGCCACGGATTTCCCGGCCAGTTCCTGCAGCGTATTGACCGGCGAGGTGTCGAGCACCACCAGCTGGCCGCGGATGCCCTGCGTGTCCTGCCGCGCCAGCACGCGCCAGCCCAAGCGATCGCGCTTCGGTGTAAACAGGTGGTTGGTGTAGGCAAAATCCAGTTGCCCGGCCACCACGCGATCGGTGGTTTCGTTGGCGGTGCGCCCGATATGCAGTTCCAGCGGCACCCCGGAACGCGCCGACACATAATTCAGGATGGGATTCCAGTAGGCGGCGGTCGCCTGCAGGCTGCGATGATTGAGCACGCCAAAGGCGTAGGGGATGGGCGGTGCGGCCTGACTCGCGGTGCCCAGCATCAAGGCCAGGCACATCCATATTGTCCTCATCTTGTCTCCCATGATCTCTTCTTGAACTGCAATTTATCGTGCGGCGAGTGTGCAGTGCGACCGCGCCATTACTCAAAGGAACGGGGCGGTTTGGCCGTCACGCTGCAATAACGGACAAAAGCGCGCCCATATTGAATTCGCGTAGGCGGCATAGACTAAAATCGCTACACGTTTCCTCATTGCAGCTGGAGCTCACCATCGACTGCCTGCTCTTCCACGATTCCAAAGCCCGGGCGATCGCGCTGGCCGACATCAGCGATCATGTCGGCCAGCCGGGTCGCTTCATCTGGGTCGAACTGAAATCGCCCGACAGCCAGACCATCACCCTCCTGGGCGATGAACTCGGGCTGCATGCGCTGGCGCTGGAGGACGCGATTTCCACCCACCAGCGTTCCAAACTCGAGGAGTACGAAGGGCACATGTTCATTGCCACGCGCACGGTGCAGTTATGCGAATCGCGCATGGAAATGGGTGAAACTCACGTGTTCGTCGGCAGCAATTATGTCGTCGCCATCCGCCACGACAGCGGCACGGGCTACCAGCGGGTGAGCGACCGCCTGCAGCGCCTCCCCAATGGCATCAGGGCGACTGCGCCCTATGCGCTGTACCTGGTGCTCGACCTCATCGTCGACCAGTTCAGGCCGGTGATCGAAAGCATGCAGGATCGCTTCCAGTCACTGGAGAGCCAATTGATCAGCAGTACAAAGCCTGGGCGCGACATGCTGGAACGGCTCTACGCCATGAAGCGCGACCTGACCGCGTTGCGCGACGCCGCCGAACCGATGCAGGAAATCACCCAGAACCTGATTCGCCTGCACCCGGAGTTGTCCACCAAGGAACTCAAGGCCTATTACCGCGACATCCACGACCATGCGGTGCGGGTATCGGCCACCATCGACCGCCTGCGCATGGCGACCTCGGATGCCATGCAGTTCCACCTCGCCTCGCTGTCGCTGAAGCAGAACGAATCGGTGCAGAAGCTGGCCGGCTGGGGCGCGCTGCTGGCCTTGCCCACGGTGGTGTTCAGCCTGTACGGCATGAACTTCGAGGTGATGCCGGAACTGACATGGCCGTGGGCCTACCCGGCGCTGCTGCTGGCGACCGGCGCGGCGGTCGCCTTGCTGTACCGGCGGCTGAAGCGGCGCAGCTGGATCTAGGAAAACCCTTTCCTTGTGCCCTTCGCGGATGAAAAGCTTTTATGCCTCTGAACCATTTCAGGCATAGGGCGGGAACACTTTCCCGCCGCTTTGGAAAGCGGGAAAGTGTCGGCAAGGTATTGCCGACCTGCGACTCTCTTCGCGTTCCTTCGTGTCATGCCCTTTTTGGGGATTCGCGGATAAAAGATTTACACACTCAACGCCGCTCGGCACGCGCATAACGGATGCGCGTGCCGGCCGTGTCGTCGCGGTCCAGCCACACCACATGCAGCGATCCGGCGGCATCCAGCGTCGCCACCGGATCGGATTGCGCGCCCGGCCCGGACGCCGCCGGCACCGCCACGTCATCACCGAAGGCCTTGCCGTCCCAGTCGGACAGCCACACATCCGGCGTGCCGTCGCGGGCGTCGTCCCACAGCGCCAGCAGCCGGCCGCCGGCGTCGCCGACGACCGTCGCATGCCACTGCACCATGTTGTCGCCGAAACTGTCCTGCACCCGGATATTCTTGCCGAAGCGGCGCGTCCCGCCATCCAGCGCCGCATATACGTCATAGCCGGAAAGGAAGTCGCGCTTGTCGAGCCAGACCGCAGCGATGCCATTTTCGCCCCAGGCCGCGAGCGTCGGGCGCATCGCGCCGGTGCCCGCTCCCAGCCCGTCCACGCTGCCACTTTTCCGGTCGGTCAGGCGGGCTGGCCGTGCAAAGTGGCGGCCATCGCGGCTGTGGCTCACCATCGGCACCGTGTGGTGGTCGCGCCGGTCTTCCCACGCCACCGTCACGCTGCCGTCCCCCTTGGCTGTCAGCGCCGGCCAGCCCTGTTCGTCGGACGGCTTTTTCGCTTCGACTGGCCGCCTTGTCTTCACGCTGAGCGCGTCCCCTTCCAACGCCAGCCGGGCGACGACAATGCGCCGGAATCGCCCCGCCTGTTCGGCCCACGCGGCATAAATCCTGTCTCCCATTGCGGCCAGCGTGATCTGCGCCGCCTCGGTGTCCGACAGCTGCAGCACTTTGCTGCCGGGCAGCGCCCGCACATGCACCCTGCCGGCTTCTTCCCACGCCGCCACAAAGCGCCCCGCGCCGAGGGCAACCACCACCGGCTCAAAGCACTCGCCCTGGCTCAACCGGGTTTCCGGCTGGAAGGCCGCCGCAGCCGCGGCCTTGATCGCCAGATAGCATTGCGGGCTGCCGGCGCGGTTGTCTTCCCACACCACAGCCACGGTGTCGCCCGACACCGCGACGCCGCGGCGATTGGCCGATTCCAGATGGGGGAAAACCGCCGCGCCGCGAACCGAATTGACGGTCAGCGGCGCGCTCCACTCCCACGCAGCCTGCGCCGGCCACGCCAGCACGGCCAGCAGCAGCGCCGCCGCCCTCACGACTTGCCGCCCAGGAATTCGAGCAGATTCTTCTGCTTGTAGTGCCCGCCGCGCACATAGCGGTCGTAGTCGCGGAAATCCTGCACCGTCTTGAAGCCGGGGATCTGCACGATCTTGTCGCCCTGCGGCGTCAGATAGACGAACAGCGGGGTGGCGAAGGCCTGCAGCCGCACCCCCAGTTCGGCCTCGGTGATGCGCTCGCCGGAAGGCAGCGTCAGCCGCTTGCCCGATTCGGCGTCGACATACACCAGCTCGTAGTTCTCCGTGTAGAGCTTTTTCAGCGCCGCATCGGAAAAGGTCTGCTTGTTGGTGTGGTCGCACCAAGCGCAGCCGTAGCGCCCGAAGTACAGAAAGATCGGCTTGCCGCTCGCGCGCGCCGCCTTGAGGCCGGCGTCATAGCCGACGAAGGGATAGCCCGGCGGTGGGTCGGCCAGCACCGCGCCCGCCCACAAAAAACTTGCCGCCAGCAACGTCTTGATCAGGTTCATCCGGCACTCCTTTAAACGCATTGCGTTCATTCTGATAAATTCGGTCATTCACGCAATCCTCTTTTATACCCACATGACTTACGACCCCGTCCGCATCGGCCTGGTTTCCATCAGCGACCGCGCCAGCAGCGGCATCTACGAAGACCAGGGGCTGCCCGCGCTCGAAGCCTGGTTCGGCGAGGTGCTGGCCAATCCCGCTGAATTCGTCAGCCGTCTGATTCCCGACGAGCAGGCGCTGATCGAGGCGACGCTGGTCGAACTGGCCGACGTCGAGCACTGCTCGCTCATCCTCACCACCGGCGGCACCGGCCCGGCGCCGCGCGACGTCACCCCCGAAGCGACGCTGGCGGTGGCGCACAAGGTGCTGCCCGGCTTCGGCGAGGCGATGCGCGCGGTGTCGTTGAAGTACGTGCCGACCGCGATCCTGTCGCGCCAGGCCGGGGTGACGCGCGGCGCCAGCCTGATCCTCAACCTGCCGGGGCAGCCCAAGGCGATCAAGGAAACGCTCGACGGCATCTTCGCCGCAGTGCCCTACTGCGTCGACCTCATCGGCGGGCCCTACCTCGAAGCGCGCGCGGACACGATCGCGGTGTTCCGTCCCAAGTCCGCGCGGCGGCCGCCCGTATGACGGTGCTCGACGCGCTCGCCCGCGCCCTGCGCGACCTCTTCAATCTGCGCGTGCTGTGGGTGGCGGTGTGGCCGATGCTGGCCGCCCTGCTGCTGTGGCTGGCCCTGGGGGTGACGTTCTGGGGCACCTTCTCCGGCTGGATCGAACAGGGACTCGGCGCCCTCGGCATCCAGACCTGGCTGGCCGATCTCGAACCGAGGTGGATCGCCAACGCCATCCAGGCGCTGCTGCACCTGATGCTGTTCGTGCCGCTGGTGATGCTGACCGCGCTCGTCATCACCGCGCTGTTCGGCATGCCCGCGCTGATCCGCGTGGTGGCCGGGCGAGACTACCCCGAGCTCCGGCGCGAAAACGGCGGCGGCCTCATCGGCAACCTGTGGAACGCTGCCGTCGCGATCGCCGTGTTCGTTGTCCTGTGGCTGGTGACCCTGCCGCTGTGGCT
>JAHJNP010000182.1 GCA_018820745.1 Gammaproteobacteria bacterium | reverse complement strand
GTGATCGTGCCGTCCGACAGCACGTTGAACACCAGCCCCAGCGCCACCACCTGCGCCGATACCCAGCCCAGATAGGACGCGGCAATCGCCAGCGACATGACGATTTCCACCGGGCGGTTGTAGCGCTCACGGTAGAAGTCGCCCAGGGTGATGAGCTTCATGCGGTAGAGCGGGCGGGCGAACAGGAGGCCGAACAGGATCAGCGCCAGCGCGGCGCCGAAGGGGTCGGAAATGGTGCCGCCGAGGTTCTCGTCGAGGAAGGTGGCGGGGATGCCGAGCACGGTCTCGGCGCCGAACCAGGTGGCGAATACCATGGCGATGACGACGACCATCGGCAGCGAGCGGCCGGCGGTGATGTAGTCGGCCGCACTGTGGACACGGGTGGCGGCGTAGAGGCCGATGCCGATGGATAACACCAGATACAGCACGACGAAACCGATCAGCATGGCGAGTCCTTATCGCAGGTTGATGTAGAGCGCCGTGACCGCCAGCACGGCGAGCAGGCCGGCGATGGCGCCGAGCCATTTATTACGCGCCTGCTGCTGGCGCAGCATGAGGGTGAGGCCGGCTTCCAGCTGGGCCAGCCGGTTTTCGTTCAGCGCGTGGTGGGCCAGGCGCGGCAGTTGCGGCAGCAGGGCCGCCCACTTGGGCGCCTCGGTCTGCAGGTTCTTCACCAGCGCGCGCCAGCCTAGCTGTTCGTTCATCCAGCGTTCGAGGAAGGGCTTGGCGGTTTTCCACAGGTCGAGCTCGGGGTCGAGCTGGCGGCCGAGGCCTTCGATGTTGAGGAGGGTTTTCTGCAGCAGCACCAGTTGCGGCTGGATCTCGACGTTGAAACGGCGCGAGGCCTGGAACAACTGCAGCAGCACGCGGCCGAAGGAGATGTCCTTCAGCGGACGGTCGAACACCGGCTCGCACACCGCGCGCACCGCGGCTTCGAGCTCGTCCATCCGGGTGTCGGCCGGCACCCAGCCGGATTCCAGGTGCGCCAGCGCCACCCCCTTGTAGTCGCGGCGGAAGAAGGCGAGGAAGTTGCGCGCGAGGTACTGCTTGTCGACCTCGGTGAGCGTGCCCATGATGCCGAAGTCGAGCGCGATGTATTGCTCGGAGCCGGGGCGCACCAGGATGTTGCCGGGGTGCATGTCGGCGTGGAAGAAGCCGTCGCGGAACACCTGGGTGAAGAAGATCTCGACCCCGGTGGCGGCAAGCTTGGGGATGTCGACGCCGGATTCGCGCAGGCGCTCGATCTGGCTGACCGGGATGCCGTCCATGCGGTCCATCACCATTACGTCGTGGCCGCAATAATCCCAGTACACCCCGGGCACCAGCAGCAGCGGCGAATCCTTGAAGTTGCGCCGCAGCTGCGAGCAGTTGGCGGCTTCGCGCATCAGGTCGAGCTCGTCTTCCAGGTGCTTTTCGAATTCCGCCACCACTTCGCGCGGACGCAACCGGGGGCCGTCGGCGAACAGCTTTTCGATCATGCCCGCGGCGGCATACAGCAGCGACACGTCGTGCGCGATCACCGGCGCGATGGCGGGGCGCAGCACCTTCACCGCGACGGGAGTGCCGTCGTGCAGGCGGGCGAAATGCACCTGCGCCACCGAGGCGGAAGCGACCGGCGTGGCGTCGAATTCGGCGAACACTTCGGCCAGCGGTCTTTTGTAGGCCGTTTCCAGCGTGGCGATGGCCTCGACGGAGGGGAACGGCGGCACCCGGTCCTGCAGCTGGGCCAGCTCATCGGCGATGTCGAGCGGCACCAGGTCGCGCCGGGTCGACAGCATCTGCCCGAACTTGACGAAGATCGGACCCAGCGCCTCCAGCGCGCGGCGCAGGCGCACCCCGCGCGGTTCGGTGAGCGTCCGCCAGAACAGGGTGGTGCGCACCAGCCAGCGCAGCGGCCGTACCCGCTCGTGGCCGAGGAAGAATTCTTCCAGCCCGAAACGCAGGCCGACGGTGAGGATGCGGGCGAGGCGCAGCAGCTTCATGCGGTGCGCGGCTGCGCGTCCTGTGTGGGTTGGCGTGTTTCCAGCAAACGCAGGCGCGCATCCAGCCGCGCCACATCGTCGGCCAGTGCGTCCACCTCGCGGTTGAAGCGGGCGACATCGATTGCGCGCGCCATCAGTTCGGCTTCCTCGACCACGTATTCGCCGGCATTGTGCCCAAGCGCGGCTGCCGCGTGCGCGAGGCCGGCAAGGGCGTCGCGGCCAAGCGTATGCAGGCGGTGCGCTGCAATGTCGCCGACGAGCGGCGCGAGGTCGGCCTCGACGTCCCAGTTCAGCTGTTTGAACACGCGGTCGAGCGTGGCGAGCAGCGCGGGGTCGCCGCTGTAGTCGGCCTGACGCAGCGCCTCGCGGCCGAAAAATGGCAGGCGGGCGACGAGCGCGGGGGTGGGTCGGATGATGGCGTCGGGCGTGTCGACCGCCGCCTCGGAAAAACAGCCGTCGTCGGCAATACGGAAATCGAATTGCGCGAGCGTGAGGTCGAAGCGCACGCTGCATCCGGCGTGACGCAGCAGCGCCTCGGTCGCGCCGGGCGACTGCCGCAGCAGATGGTTGAGGCTGCGCTCGATGAGGGCTGCCGAGATTAAACCAGACGAGATCAAACCTTGAAGCCCTTGTGCAGGGCCACCACGCCGGCCGTCAGGTTGTGGTAGCTGACCTTGGCGAAGCCGGCGGCTTCCATCAAGGTTTTCAGCTCTTCCTGGCCAGGATGCATGCGGATCGACTCAGCCAGGTACTGGTAGCTGGCGGCGTCGTTGGCGACCAGCTTGCCCATCAGCGGCAGCAGCTTGAAGGAATACAGGTCATAGGCCGGTTCCAGCGGCTTCCACACCTTGGAGAATTCCAGCACCAGCAGCCGCCCGCCGGGCTTCAGCACCCGGTGCATCTCGGCCAGCGCCTGATCCTTGTGCGTCATGTTCCGAAGGCCGAACGCCACGGACACGCAATCGAAATGGTTCGAGGGAAACGGCAGGCGCTCGCCGTCGCACTGCACGGCGGGCGGCGTTTTGCCCTCATTCAGCATGCGGTCGCGGCCTTCGCGCAGCATGGAGAAGTTGATGTCGGTGAGCAGCACCTGGCCGGTGTCCCCCACTTCCTTCAAAAACAGGCGGGTGAGGTCCGCGGTGCCGCCGGCCACGTCGAGCACGCGCATGCCCGGCCGTAGCCCTGCCTGCGCCACCGCAAAGCGCTTCCACAGCCGGTGCAGGCCGGCCGACATGAGGTCGTTCATGAGGTCGTACTGCGCGGCGACGGAATGGAAGACCTCGGCCACCTTGGCGGCTTTGTCGGATTCGGCGACCTGCTGATAGCCGAAATGGGTGGTTTTATCCATGGCAGACGGGACGGAATGGGAACCCGCGAATTCTACCAGCGCACGGCTGGCGCGGGGTTTGGCGCGGGCCGTGCCGGTGTCATAAATCGGTCATACTGCTGTCATAGTATGGCCACCATCAAAACAGAGCTGGAGTCACCATGGCTGCCAATATTTTGCTGGTCGAAGACGAACCTGGAATTCAGGAGCTGCTCAAGTTCAACCTGACGCAGGCGGGACATCTGGTCACTGCCGCCGGTGACGCCGAGCACGCGCTCAAATTCCTCAAGAGCACGCTGCCCGACGTCATCCTGCTCGACTGGATGCTGCCCGGCATGTCGGGAATCGACCTGTGCCGCCGCCTGCGCAGCGACGAACGTTATCAGCCGATCCCCATCATCATGCTGACCGCGCGCGGCGAAGAACGCGACAAGGTACTGGGGCTGGATAGCGGCGCCGACGACTACATTACCAAGCCGTTCTCGCCGCGCGAACTGGTGTCGCGCATCAAGGCTGTGCTGCGCCGCCGCGCGCCACAGATGACCGACGACCCGGTGGAGATCAGCGGTTTGCGGCTCGACCCCACCAGTCACCGGGTCGTGGGCAATGGCCAGCCGCTGGAACTGGGGCCAACCGAGTTTCGTCTGCTGCATTTTTTCATGACCCATCCCGAGCGGGTCTATTCGCGCACCCAGCTGCTCGACCAGGTGTGGGGAGACGACGTGTTCGTCGAGGAGCGCACGGTCGATGTCCACATCCGCCGCCTGCGCCTGGCGCTGGAGCCGTCCGGTCACGCCGAACTGATCCAGACCGTGCGCGGATCGGGCTATCGCTTTTCTGCCGAAGTGGGATAATTTGTCCACCTCGGTTTTATTGGGTTGGGTCAACATGGGTTTCTGGTGGCGTCCGCTCGGTGTGTTGGCCAGCATCATGCTGGTGGCGCTGGTTTTGTGGGCGGCCTCCGGCTGGGTGGCAGCGCTGGGGTTTCTGGCGGGCATCCAGGCCTTCGTGATGCTGCGCCGCCTGTGGCAGGAATACCGCCTGTCGCGCTGGCTGGAAAACCCAGACGAAGTGGACCCGCCCGACGCCACCGGTACCTGGGGCGACATTTTCTACCGCCTGCAAAAGCTCCAGCGACGCCAGCGCGCCAGCCGCAGTGAGCTCTCCAACGCGCTCGAACAGTTCGAGCATGCCGCGATGGCAGTGCCCGATGGCATGGTCATCCTCAACGATAACGAGCAGATTGACTGGTGCAATCCCGCCTCGCGCAAATACATGGGGCTGGACTGCGAGCGCGACCGCGGCCAGTTCGTGCGCTACCTGCTGCGGCAGGCACATTTCCTGGATTTTCTCGACGCCGCCGATTATTCGCGCCGCCTGGTGTGCAAATCGCCGATCAACCGCGAGATCACCCTGTCGCTG
>JAHJNP010000181.1 GCA_018820745.1 Gammaproteobacteria bacterium | reverse complement strand
TGGGCGGCTTCGCCGGCAGCCGCATCCTCGAAGTCCACGGCCAGCGCATGCTCGACGCCAACTACAAGCCCGGCTTCAAGGTGAAGCTGCACCACAAGGACATGGCCATCGTCATGGACAACGCGCAGGAAACCGCCACGCCGCTGCCCGGCGCCGCGCTGGTCGCGCAGCAGATGAACGCGCTGATGGGCGCCGGCGACAGCGAGTTGGATTCGTCGGCGATCATGCGCGCGCTCGAGCGGCTGACAGGCGAAAATCTCGGCAACGGCAAGTGAGCCGCCGCGCTTCGTGAGTGACAAGGCGCGCGTCGTTTTCCTCGTCCGCGCCGCCTTCACCGCGGACGAACTGCCGCTCCCGCACATCCCCTGCATGACTCAGCACACGTTCAGGCAGTCTGCCGTTTAGCGCCTCACATAATCCCTGGAATCCGTACTTCCTTTCCAAGCCAACATAACGTACTTTTTAACGTACGACACTGCTCGGGAGCCTATCATGTCCACTCTCACCGCTAGCGAAGCACGCGCAAATCTCTATCGCCTGATTGACCAGGCGGCCGAGTCGCATGAAGCCATCCTGATCTCGGGCAAACGCTCCAGCGCAGTGCTGGTGTCCGAAGAAGACTGGAAGGCAATTCAGGAAACGCTCCACCTGCTTTCCGTTCCCGGAATGCGCGAATCCATCAAGGAAGGCATGGCGGAGCCGCTCGAAACCAGTGCCAGGAAACTGGACTGGTGAGCTGGTTGCCAAGCACGCGCTCAAGGACGCCAAGAAGCTGGCAGCAAGCGGCCTTAAACTCAAGGCACTCGAACTGCTGGCGATTCTCGAACGCGACCCTTTTCAAAATCCCCCGCCTTATGAAAAGCTGGTCGGGGATCTCGCGGGGGCGTATTCCCGCCGCATCAACATCCAGCACCGGCTGGTGCATGAAGTCTTCACCGAAACACGCACGGTGCGCGTGCTTCGCATGTGGACACATTACGAGTGACTGGCTTGCTGCGGCAGGAGGACGCCCAGGATGGAACTCTCTGACACCGCATTGTTCCGGCAACAGGCGCTGATCGGCGACGAATGGCGGGACGCCGCCGACGGCGCGCGCTTCGCCGTTCATAACCCGGCCAATGCGGAAACCGTCGGCCACGCGCCGCGCTGCGCCGCCGCCGATGTCGAGCGCGCGATCGAGGCGGCACACGCCGCCTTTTCAGGCTGGCGCGACACCCCCGCCAAGACCCGCGCGCAACTGCTGCGCCGCTGGTTCGAGCTGATCCTCGCCCACCGCGACGATCTCGCCGCAATCATGGTGAGCGAACAGGGCAAGCCGCTCGCCGAGGCGCGCGGCGAGATCGACTACGCGGCGAGCTTCATCGAGTGGTTTGCCGAGGAGGCGCGACGCGTGTACGGCGACGTGGTGCCGTCGCCGTGGGCGGACCGCCGCATGTTCACGCTGCGTCAGCCGGTGGGCGTGGCAGCCTTGATCACGCCGTGGAATTTTCCCGCCGCGATGCTCACGCGCAAGGCCGGCGCGGCGCTTGCCGCCGGCTGCACGGTGGTGGCGAAACCGGCTTCGCAGACGCCGTTCACCGCGCTGGCGCTGGCGGAGCTGGCGCAGCGCGCGGGCCTGCCGCCGGGCGTGCTGAACGTGGTGACCGGCGACGCGGAAGCCATCGGCCGCGTGCTGACGACGCACCCGCTGGTGCGCAAGGTCTCGTTCACCGGCTCGACCGCGGTAGGCAAGCAGCTTCTGGCGCAGAGCGTGCCGACGCTCAAGCACGTCTCGCTCGAGCTCGGCGGCAATGCGCCCTTCATCGTGTTCGACGACGCCGATCTTGACGCGGCGGTGGCGGGCGCGCTCGCCAGCAAGTACCGCAACAGCGGGCAGACCTGCGTGTGCGCCAACCGCGTGTTCGTGCAGGAAACCATCCACGACGCCTTCGCCGAAAAGTTCGCCGCCGCAGTGGCGCAGCTGAAAGTGGGTGAGGGCTTCACGCCCGGCGTGGAAACCGGCCCGCTGATCAACGCCGCCGCGCTGGAGAAAGTCGAAGCGCACATCGCCGATGCGCTGGCGAACGGCGCGACGCTGCTCACCGGCGGCCATCGCCACGCGCTCGGCGGACAGTTCTTCCAGCCGACGGTGCTCGCCGGCTGCACGCCCGACATGCAGGTCTGCCGCGACGAGACCTTCGGCCCGGTGGCGCCGCTGATCCAGTTTTCCAGTGAGGCCGAGGTGATCCGCATGGCGAACGACACCGAGTTCGGGCTGGCCGCCTACGCCTACACGCGCGACCTCGGCCGCGCGTGGCGGCTGGCGGAGCAGCTCGACTACGGCATGGTCGGCATCAACGCCGGGGTGATTTCCACCGCGGAGGCGGCGTTCGGTGGCGTCAAGCAGTCGGGGCTGGGGCGCGAGGGCGGGCGCAGCGGCATCGACGAATACCTGGAAAGCAAATACGTCAACCTGGGCGGTCTGGGATGAACGCCCGCGCGCCCAGCCTCGTATACGGTTCATCGCGCAGCTTGCGTGGCGTCATCATGAAACCGGTTTTCGCCCTGATGCTGCTGTGTGCCGCCGGGCTGGATGCCGCTCTGGCTTCGGTGCCTGTGCCCAGGCACCTGATCAATCCCGACACCCCCAGAATCGAAGATCCGGACGCGCTTGTTGAGCGCTATCTGGAGGCAGTGGATCGCGGCGAGTTGCAGGTGTTCGGCCGGAAGATCGGCCGCGCCATGATCGTGCCGGTCCGTGTCGAATACGTCTACGAACTCTCCGACAGGGCAATGCGGATCAAGGTCTACTCGAATCTGGTTCAGCCGCTTGCGGTGCCGGGACAGAATGATTGCCAGATTCTGGGCGTGAGCGCGGTCATGGAAGACGGCGTCATCACCGAAATCGAATCCCACGTCTGGTTGAAGTAGCGCATGCCTGCCGGCAGCACCATGACGCGAACACCCCCCCCACGCAACATCGTCGTCATCGGCGCCGCCAGCGGTGCCGGCGCACCCGACCCGGGCTGCGCCAAGGGACCGGACGCGCTGCGCCGCTACCGGGTGTTTCACGATACGCCGCTGCAGCATGTGGAGTGGGATGCGATCCTGCGGGTGCCGCGCGACGCGCAGGACACGCCGCTGCATGCGGTGGCGGCGCTCGGTGCTCGTCTGGCCGCCGAAGTGGAAGCCGTGCTGCAGGCGGGCAATTTTCCGCTGGTGGTGGGCGGCGACCATTCCTGCGCCATCGGCACCTGGAGCGGCGTGCACCGCGCGCTGGCCGACCGCGGCCCGCTCGGCCTGATCTGGATCGACGCCCACATGGACAGCCACACCTTCGCCACCACGCCGAGCGGGCAGATCCACGGCATGCCGCTGGCCGCCCTGCTGGGCCACGGCGAGGCGGCGCTCACCGCGATCGACGGACCTGAAGCCAAGCTGCGCCCCGAACACGTGTGCCTGATCGGCGTGCGCAGCTACGAGGCGGGCGAGGCGGCGCTGTTGCACCGGCTGGGCGTGCGGGTGTTCGACATGGAGGAAATCCGCCGGCGCGGCCTCGCCGCGGTGTTCGACGCGGCGCTCGCCATCGTGCGGAACGACACCGCCGGCTTCGGCGTAAGCGTGGATCTCGACGCGCTCGATCCCGAGGAGGAACCCGGCGTCACCACACCCGTTCCCGGCGGCCTGCGTTGCGGCGAACTCGCCGCAGCCTTGAGCCACCTGCGCAGCGACCCGGCCTTCGTTGCGATGGAAATCGTCGAGTACAACCCGCGGCGGGACCGCGGGCACGCCACCGCCGATGCTGCGGGGGCGCTGGTTGACGCGATCACGCCGCTGAAGCCCGCCCCGCGCTAGCGGCTATTCGAACTCCATCGCGCGGTACACTCGCCCGGCGTTGCTGCGCGCCAGTTCGTCGGCGGTATGCAGGTGCAGGTAAGCCGCCTGGTCGACCTTGTAGGCATCGTCGAGCGAGCCGCCGGCCTTGATGACCTCGGCGACTTTCTCGCGCAGGTGCACCAGGTAGTCGCGCGTCCACTTGCGCACCGTCGCCATGTCGGTCGGCCCGCCATGGCCGGGGATGACGATCTCGGCGCCCAATGCCTCGAACGTGTCCCAGGTCTCGATCCACTTGGCGGTGTCGGTGTCCTCGAAGATCGGCAGCATGCGGATGTGGAAGGCGGTGTCGCCGGCGATGACGAGTTTTTTCTCGGGCAGCCACACCATGGTGTCGCCGTGGCTGTGCGAGGAGCCGAGGTGCAGGATCTGCAGGTTCCATGAACCCATTTTCAGTTCGAGCTTGTCGTCGTAGAGCTTGTCGGGCATCACGAACTCGGTCTTGAACGCCTTGTCGCGCGCGCGGCTGCGCATCACCGCCAGCGCGTCGTAGCCAGTCTTTTCCATGTAGGCCGCGGTGTCGCGGTGGGCGATGATGGTGGCGCCCTGCTCCTTCCAGTATTTCGAGCCGAGCATGGCGTGGCCCTGGCTGTTTTCCAGCACCACGTATTTCACCGGCTGCTGGGTGCGCTTCTTGATTTCCTCGTGCAGGCTTTGCGCCAGCAGGTAGTTGTCGCCGGCGTTCACCACCAGCACGCCGTCTTCGGTGATGACAAACGACAGGTTGTTGTTGTGGCCGGAGTTCACGTAGGTGCCCGGCGCGGTGGCGCCGATCGCCGACCACACGCCGGGAATGACCTCCTGCGGCAGGTCGTAGAGGAAGGAGGCCGGCGCCTTGTCGAGCAGGCGCACCGGCAGCCCGGCGCGCTGCCAGTTGAAGTAGCCGTCGCGGTAGTTCTTCACGTTCTTGTAGCCGAGCTTGATCAGCGTGTCGGCGGCCAGCGGGCTGCGCTGGCTGACGCCGCAGTAGACGACGATGGGCGTGGCCTTGTCCGGCACCGCCACCTCGATCTGGAATTCCAGCTGGCCGCGCGTGAGGTTGAAAAAGAACGGCGCATCGATGTGGCCCGACAGGCCCAGCTCGGCCGGCGTGCGCACGTCGATCAGCACCGTTGTGGGCTGCGCCTTCAGCTGCGACAGCAGACCCGCGGTGTCGAGCTGCGGCACCCGCTTGTTCGTCGCATCAAGCACGCGCTGCGCGGCCTGGGTGACCGCGGTGGCTTCGGGCGGGGGATTGACGATGGCTGACAGGTTTTGCGCCTGCGCCACGGTACCCAGCAGCAGCGCGGCGGGGAGCAGGGCACACAGAAAACGGGTGGATGTCATGTCAGTCTCCTTTTGTTTCTCATGGGCCTGGGGCCTGGGTTCAACTCATTCTAGTCCGACGCCAGACCGACGAAGGGGTTCTCGCGACGTTCGTGTCCGAACGTCGACATCGCGCCGTGTCCCGGCACGAAGCGCACGTCGTCGCCGAGCGGAAACAGCTTGTCGCGAATGGCGGCCAGCAGCGCGGCATGGTCGCCGCGCGGAAAATCGGTGCGGCCGATCGATCCCTTGAACAGCACGTCGCCGACGAAGGCGAGCCGCGCCTGCGGCTGGTAGAACACCACATGGCCGGGGGTGTGGCCGGGGCAATGCAGCACGTCGAAGCGCATGCTTCCGACGTCCACCCGGTCGCCGTCCTCCAGCCACTGGTCGGGGGTGAACGCCACCGCCGGCGGAAAGCCGAACAGCTCGGCCTGGTGCGGCAACAGGTCGAGCCAGAACTGCTCCTCGCGCTGCGGGCCGATGAGGGGGATGCCCAGCGCATCGCGCAATTCGACCGCCGCGCCGACGTGGTCGAGGTGGCCGTGGGTGAGCAGGATTTTTTCCAGCGTCAGCCCGCGCGCAGCGACTTCCGCCAGCAGGCGTTCGGCCTCGCCACCGGGATCGATCAGCGCGGCGCGGCCATCGGCGTCCCACACCAGCGAGCAGTTTTGTTGATACGGGGTGACGGGGAGAATGGTAAATTCCATGCACGCCATTATCCCGTTAAACACCATGTCCGCACCCGACGCCCTGCTGCTGATTTCCACCCATTGCCCGCACTGCCCGGCCATGCTTTCGTCGCTCGCCGACCTGGTCAAACAGGGCACCATCGGGCGGCTGGAAGCGGTCAATCTGGAGCAGCATCCCGAAGTCGGACAAGCGCTCGGCGTACGCTCGGTGCCGTGGCTGCGCCTCGGCCGCATCGAGCTGGCCGGGGTGCACAGCAAGGCCGACCTGGCGGAGTGGGCGGCCAAGGCCGACAGCGAGGCGGGCATGGCCGACTGGTTCCATACGCTGCTGAAGGAAGGCCAGCTGCCCCGCGCGCAGGCGCTGATCGAGGCCGATCCGACCCTGCTGGGATCGGTGCTCCCCATCGTCGGCAACGTCGACGCCAGCCTCAACGTGCGGCTGGGCGCCGGCGTGCTGCTGGAGGAATTCGCCGGCAGCGACACCCTGCGCGCCCTGCTGCCGCGGCTGGGCGAGCTGTCGCAGCACGCCGACGCGCGGGTGCGGGCGGATGCCTGCCATTACCTCGGGCTCACGGGCGACGCGCAGGCCAAATCATGGCTCGATGCACGTCTGGGCGACGAGGATGCCGACGTGCGCGAGATTGCGGCTGAGAGTTTGTTGACTATTTTTGGTTAGGTTTCTCCGACACTGCGGATATGAAAATCAAACAATATCAAGTGGACGCCTTCGCAACCCGCGCATTCGAGGGGAATCCGGCTGCGGTGTGCCCGCTGGAAAGCTGGCTGGACGACAGCCTGCTTCAAGCCATCGCGGAGGAAAACAATTTGTCCGAGACGGCTTTCTTTGTGCCCTCTGAAAAAGGCTACAAGTTGCGTTGGTTCACTCCGGTCAAGGAGGTTGACCTGTGCGGCCACGCGACCCTGGCAGCGGCTCATGTCATCTTCGAAACGCTTGGCTACGCCAAACAGGCCATCACTTTTGAAACACGTAGCGGCGACCTGTTCGTGGAAAGGAAAGGGAAACAGCTAGAAATGGACTTCCCGGCTTCTCCGCCAACGCCCCGCGAGCTCCCCGAAATCCTGGCTAAAGGGCTCGGCCAGCGGCCTATCGAGGTATTGGCCGCTGGCGATTACCTGGCCGTTTTCGACAGCGAAGCAACAGTTCGTGCTATTACCCCTGACATGGCCCTGCTAGGCCAGCTTGATCTGCGCGGTGTCATCATTACCGCGCCCGGCACGGGCATTGATTTTGTCAGCCGATTCTTCGCCCCTAAATTCGGCATCCCCGAAGATCCTGTCACAGGCTCCGCGCATTGCGCGCTTGCGCCATACTGGGCCAACAAACTTGGCAAGAATATTCTGAGCGCCAAACAGGTTTCAAAGCGCGGGGGCGTAATACTTTGCAAGGTAAACGCCGATCGTGTGCTTCTCTCAGGATGCGCCGTCACGTTCATGGAGGCGGAAATTGCTTTCTAGCCGGCCATTCATCGGATGCCGTATTGGCGCCGCTGGCTGTTGAGTTAACGAGCGCTCCCACCCATGTCCGTTCCCGCCGCCTATCTCGGCGTCATCCTCATCTGGTCGACCACGCCGCTCGCCATCCAGTGGAGCGCGCAGGGCGCCAGCTTCAGCTTCGCGGTGATGGCGCGCATGCTGATCGGGCTGGCGATCTGCCTCGCGCTGCTCGTCGCCACCCGCACCGCGTTTCCGTTCACCGCCGCCGCGCGGCAGCTTTACGCCATCAGCGGGCTATCGCTGTTTGCGGCGATGCTGCTGACCTACTGGGGGGCGCTGCACATTCCGTCCGGGCTGATTTCGGTCATCTTCGGCCTGTCGCCGCTGGTCACCGGCGTGTTTGCCGCGCTATGGCTGAGTGAGCGCACGCTTACGCCGATTCGCATTGCGGGCCTGGGCCTGGCGCTGGGCGGGCTGTGGCTGATCTTCGGCCAGCCGTGGCCGGGCGACAGCCGGGCCACGCTGGGCACGCTTGCCGTGGTGGCGGGCATGGTCATGCAGGCGCTGGGCCTGGTATGGATCAAGCGGCTGAATGTGCGCGCCTCCGCACTCGCCATCACCACCGGCTCGCTCGGGGTGGCGACGCCGCTGTTCGTGCTGGCCTGGCTGATCGCCGACGCCGCGCGCGCGCCGCCCGATACCACGCTGCGCGCCGGCGCGGCCATCGTCTATCTCGGGGTGCTGGGGTCGGTGGTGGGTTTCACCCTGTATTACTACGTGATCAAGCATCTCGACGCCGGGCGCGTCGCGCTGATCATGCTGGTGACGCCGGTGGCGGCATTGCTGCTGGGGCAGACGCTCAATGCCGAATTCATTCCGGCCCGCGGCTGGGCCGGGATCGCGCTGATCGGCGCGGGCTTGCTACTGTACGAATGGCAGGCGCTGCGGCAATTGAACGGACCACGGACGAGCCCGGACGCGTGATTGCCGGCACGCCCGGGACTGGCCCGCGCACGCACCCCAATGTGTTATTTGTTGATATCATTATCCGAAATAACATCGAAAGGTGCGCCATGTCCTTGATCAAGTTTTCCTGCCTGACCAGCCTGCTGTTCGTGACCGCATTCGCTGCCGCGGCCCCGAACCGCAGCACGGACAAGCCTGCTCCACCCACCCCCGAAGCGCTGCACGAGAAGCTGACCCAGATCAGCCAGGATCCGGCCAGGTTGTCCGCTGCGATCCAGCGCGGCCAGAAGGACGCGGCGGTCTGCCGGCATTGCCATGGCGCCGGCGGCAACAGCGTGCTCCCCGAGGTGCCCAATCTGGCGAGCCAGAATGCAGCCTATCTGCTGGAACAAATGAACAAATTCGTGCAGGGGCAACGCAAGTCGTCGGCCTTCATGGAGGGGATGATCAAGCTCCTGACCCCCGACGAGCGGATCGCGATCGCGCTGTTCCTGTCGCAGCAGCCGGTTGCCCACAAGCCTGCCGCCGCGCACAGCGCCGCGGGCAAGAATCTGTACGCCAAGCTGTGCATCAATTGCCACGGTGCCAGCGGCATCGGCACCCACACGATTCCGCGGCTGGCCGGACAGCAGGTGGCCTATCTGGAGGACTCGCTGAAACGTTACCGCAGCGGCAACGGCGAGCGCATCGATCTGCGGATGGCCGCGTATACCCGCAACCTCAAGGATGCAGACATTCAGGCCCTTGCGGCCTACCTTTCGACTCTGCAGCCCTGACTCCGAGCGCAGTCATCCGAGGAAGCTGGGGTTTCCTTTCATCTTGCAGCTTGAATCTTGTATCTGACTACTTCTTGAACAAGTCGTCCGGCGTCTGCGGCGCGTCGGCCCTGGCCGGCGTCCCGCCAAACAGCGCATCGA
Organism: Gammaproteobacteria bacterium; assembly: GCA_018820745.1. Taxonomy (GTDB): domain Bacteria; phylum Pseudomonadota; class Gammaproteobacteria; order Burkholderiales; family Thiobacillaceae; genus Thiobacillus. Next base: position 19,494 of record JAHJNP010000181.1, on the reverse strand, counting down.
GCGCGCCGCGGCCCGCCTGCGCCATCGCCGCGCCACCGCCCTTGTAGGCTTCCGGGCGCGGCACAAACCAGCCGCAATCGTTGACGCGCACCTTATCGGCAACGCGTTCGGCCGCCATTTCGCGGCACTGGCCGGCGCGGTGCGCATCATAGTGGCGGCACATTCTGCACGCATACAGATCGGCGCGGCAGCTGGGGCAGGTTTCGCGGCGTGACAGCGGCAGCAGCATGCCGGCCAGGCTGGCGCCGCATTTCCAGCATTGCAGGCTCATGCGATCTGCAGGGCGTGGTATTGCAGGTCGGCCAGCGCGATGACCTGCAACGCGCGCGCGTGGGTGGCGTCGAGCACCACCGGCGGCGCCACGCTGGCCTCGGCCGCGTCCAGCCAGCGCGTGGCGCACACGCACCAGCGGTCACCCGCTTTCAGGCCCGGGAAATCGTATTCCGGCACCGGGGTGACGAGGTCGTTGCCGCGCTGCAGCGAATAGTCGAGGAAAGCGTCGGTCATCTGCACACACACGGTGTGGCTGCCGATGTCCTGCGGCCCGGTGTGGCAGACGCCGTCACGCACGAAGCCGGTCATCGGCGACACGCTGCACACCTGCAACAGACTACCCAACACATTGCGCGCATCGCTCACGTCATTCCCCTGAATAAGCGGCCGGATCGGCAAAGGTGGGCTCGGGCGCCAGGATGAGGGTGCCCGCTGCCGCGGCGGCGGCGTGGGTTTGCTCGACATGGGCCAGCACGCTGGGCGCGGGGTAGCCGTCGACCGGCAGCTGGTGCATGGCCTGATATTGCCGGATGGCGGTTTGCGTGCGCGGGCCGAGCAGGCCGTCCGCTTCGCCGGCGTCAAAGCCCAATTCGTTCAATGCCTGCTGCAGCGCCTGCAGTTGCGCCGTGCCCAGCGCACCTGCTTCTCCCGACAGCAAGGCCAGGCCATCGCCGCCCGCCACCTGTTTCGCCAACTGCGCCACCGCCAGCGCGTAATTCACCGAGCGGTTCCAGCGCATCACCACATTGAAGTTGTCGAACACCATGAAAGCCGGCCCCTGCCAGCCCTGCGGCAGCACGATCGCCGCGTGGCCGGCGACGGCCGGCAACGGGCTGCCGTCCACCGGCTTCACGCCGAGCGCCGCCCATTGCGCCACCGGCAGACGGTTGGCGATGCTCGCGCGGCGCCAGTCGAAGTCTTGCGGCGGCTGCACCTCGATGGTCACCGGTTCGCCTGCGCGCCAACCCGCGCGCTTGAGGTAGTTCGCACCCGAGTGCAGGGCGTCGGGAACCGATTGCCACAGGTCGATGCGGGCATCGCCGTCGCCGTCCATTGCATAGGCGCGGAAGGTCGACGGCATGAACTGCATGTGCCCCATCGCGCCCGCCCATGAGCCCTTCATGTCGGCCGCGCTGACATGCCCGGCGTCGATGATGCGCAGCGCGTCGAGCAGCTGGCCGCGGAAGAACACGCTGCGGCGGCCGTCATAGGCGAGCGTGGCGAGGCTGGCCGGGATATTGTGGCTGCCGAGGGTGGAGCCGTAGTTGGTTTCCAGCCCCCAGAATGAAACCAGCACGGATTTTGGCACCCCGTGCTGCTGTTCGACCGCATCGAGCAGCACGGCGTGTTCGGTCATCAATTCCTGGCCGCGCGCGACCCGGCTCGCGGTGACGCGCGCCCTCAGGTAATCGGAAAAGGTCTGCAGGAATTCGGGCTGGCCGCGGTCGAGCTGGACCACGCGTTCGACCGGCTCGATGCCGGTCAGCGCGGCGTCGAGCGTGGCGGCGGAAATGCCCTGCGCCGCCGCCTCCTGGCGGAAGGCGGCGAGCCAGTCGTCGAAACTGGTCTGGGCGTGGGCGGGAAACGTCGCCAGCACAGCCAGCAGGAAGAAAAATTTAAGCATGTTTTTGCAACCAGTATTCCAGTAGCGCCAGATGCCACAGCTTGCTGCCCTGAATGCGGGTGTGGTGCTGCTCGGGGGCATCCAGCAGGGTGTTCACGTAGGCGCGGTTGTATAAACCGCGTTCGCGGCAAGCCTGCGAATTGAGGATGTCCTGCATGAAGTTCAAAAATTCTCCGCGTACGAATTTGAGTGCGGGCACCGGAAAATAGCCCTTCTTGCGGTCGATCACCGCGTCCGGCACCCGCCCGCCCGCGATGGCCTTCAGCACGTGCTTGCCGCCGGATGCCAGCTTCAGCGCGGGCGGCATCGACGCCGCCAGTTCGACAAGCTGGTGGTCGAGGAAAGGCACGCGCGCTTCCAGTCCCCATGCCATCGTCATGTTGTCGACCCGTTTCACCGGATCGTCGGTGATCAGCAGGGTCGTGTCCATGCGCAGCACCTGATCGATGAACTCATCGGCAAAAGGTTCCGCCAGATGCATGGCAATCATTTCCGCCGTGTAGTCGGGGCCGTGATACGCCGGCATCACCGTTTGCAGGAACTCGTCGTGATCGCGGTCGAAATAATGGCGGCGGAAGCGCGCCAGCGGGCTGCCCGAGGTTTCCGCCGCCATCCGCGGATACCAGAAGTAGCCGCCGAACACCTCGTCCGCGCCCTGCCCGCTCTGCACCACCTTGACGGTCTTGCTGACCTGCTCGGCCAGCAGATAGAAGGCCACCGCATCCTGCGCGAACATCGGCTCGGACATCGCATCGACTGCTTCGGGCAGGCGGCGCAGCACCTCCGAATTGGGGATCAGGTACTTGTGGTGGCGCGTGCCGTACATCGCCGCCACCGGGTCGGAGTATTCGAACTCGTTGCCGCGTTCCTCCGGCTGGTCCTCGAAGCCGACCGAAAACGTCATCAGGTCGGGCACGCCCTGCTCGGCCAGCAAGGCCACCAGGAGGCTCGAATCGAGCCCGCCGGAGAGCAACACGCCGACCTTGACGTCGGCGATCTCGATGCGTTTTTTCACCGCCTGCCTGAGGCTCTCGTGGATGGCCTCGGTCCATTCGGCCTCGGTCTTTGCCACGGCCGGGCGCTGCGCCCGCAACGACCAGTATTTCCGGTGGCTGATTTCGCCGCGCACATTCACCGTCAGCGTGGTGCCGGGGGCGAGCTTGCGCACCCCGTTGAAAATCGTGCGCGGCGCCGGCACCACCGCATGCAGGGTGAACAGATGATGCAGCGCCACCGCGTCGACGCTGGTGTCGACCCCGCCCGCCGCCTGCAGCGCCTGCGGCGTCGAGGCGAAACGGAAGCAGCCGAGGTTTTCGCTGTAATACAGCGGCTTGATGCCGAGCCGGTCGCGCGCCAGGAACAGCGTCTCGCGGTTCCAGACGGCGAACGCGAACATGCCGTGCAGGCGCTCGACGCAGGCTTCGCCCCATTCCAGAAACGCCCGCAGGATGACTTCGGTGTCGCCGTCGGAGTGGAAAACATGGCCGCGCCCGATCAGTTCGGCGCGCAGTTCAGGGTAGTTGTAGAGGGTGCCGTTGAACACCAGCGCGCTGCCGGTCGCGGCGTCGAGCATCGGTTGCTGCGAGCGCGGCGAGAGATCGATGATCGCCAGCCGCCGGTGGCCCAGCCGCACCGGCCCGTCGGCGTGCTGGCCCTCGGCGTCGGGCCCGCGCCGCGCCAGCGTGGCCAGCATGCGATCCATCGCCGCCGCGTCGGGCGCCTTGTTGTCGAATCGGAATTCACCTGCTATGCCGCACATTTTTAACCCCTGTTATCCGCGAAGGACGCAAAGCGTCGCGAAGAAAAAACATTGAGGGCTCCCTTCGCGTCCTTCGCGGATAAATATTTTCACGCCACCAGCGGCGGCTCGTCCATCAGCGCGATCTGCTCGCGCAATTCGAGGATGCGCGCCTGCCAGTACTGCTGCGTATTGAACCACGGAAACGCAGCGGGAAAAGCCGGGTCGTCCCAGCGGCGGGCGAGCCAGGCGGCGTAGTGGATCAGCCGCAGGGTTCTGAGTGCCTCGACCAGATGGAGTTCACGCGGATCGAATGCCATGAAGTCTTCGTAGCCAGTCAGGATCTCGGTCATCTGCGCCTGCTGCTCGTCGCGCTCGCCCGACAGCAGCATCCACAGGTCCTGCAGCGCCGGCCCCATGCGGCTGTCGTCGAAGTCGACAAAATGCGGGCCGTCGTCGGTCCACAGCACGTTGCCGGCGTGGCAGTCGCCGTGCAGGCGGATGGCGCGCACCTTGCCGGCGCGTTCGTAGCAATGCGCAACGCCGGCGAGCGCATACTCGACCACGCTGTCCCACGCGGCGACCAGGTCGGGGGGCAGCCAGTTGCCGGCGCGCAGGAAGTCGCGCGAGGCGTAGCCGAAGGTCGCGATGTCGAGGGTCGGGCGATGCGCAAAATCCGCCTGGGCGCCGACCGCATGAATGCGGCCGAGAAATCGCCCCATCCGGCGCAGGGTGTCTGGACGCTCGAACTCGGGCATGCGCCCGCCCTGCTTGGGGTAGACGGCGAAGCGGAAACCGGCGTGCATGTGGAGGGTGGCGCCGTTCAGCTGCAGCGGGGCGACCACCGGAATCTCGCGCGCGGCCAGCTCGGCGGTGAACGCGTGTTCTTCGAGGATGGCAGCGTCGCGCCAGCGTTCGGGGCGGTAGAATTTGACCACCACGGGGGCCGCATCCTCCACCCCCATCTGGTAGACGCGGTTTTCGTAGCTGTTCAACGCCAGCAGGCGGCCATCGGCCTTGAAGCCGGTCGAGTCGAGCGCATCGAGCGCGCAGTCGGGGGTCAGTGCGGAGTAGGGGTGGGACGAATTCATCATAAAAACGGGGCGACGGTTAAAGGCTATAAACGAATGATGCCTCATCTCTTTGCCCGAATCTCCGCGCCATGACGTCACCCGATCCCTTCAGCATGGAAATCTCCCGTCATGTCTGGGTGACCCGCTACCGCGCACCGGGCGAGTCCGGCATCGGCGCCAGCTGGCAACGGGTGGCGCAGGCGATCGCGGCGGCGGAAAGCAGGGACCGCGAGCAGTGGGCCGGACGCTTTTACCGCCTGCTCGACCAGTTCCGCTTCCTGCCCGGCGGGCGCATTCTTGCCGGCGCCGGCACCGAACACCGGGTGACGCTGTTCAACTGCTTCGTCATGGGCGAGATCGCCGACGATCTGGTCAGCATTTTCGACGCGCTGAAGGAGGGGGCGCTCACCATGCAGCAGGGCGGCGGGGTGGGCTACGATTTTTCCACCCTGCGTCCGGCCGGCATGGTGGCTGCCGCCACCGGCAGCATCGCCTCCGGTCCGGTATCGTTCATGCACATCTGGGATGCCATGTGCGCCACCATGCTGTCGACCGGCGCGCGGCGCGGCGCGATGATGGCGACGTTGCGCTGCGACCACCCGGACATCGAAACCTTCGTCGACGCCAAGCGCGACCCGGCGGTGCTGCGGCATTTCAACCTGTCGGTGCAGGTCAGCGACGATTTCATGGCGGCGGTGGCGGCCGACCGCGACTGGCCGCTGGTTTTCCCCGTGCACGAGGGCGAGACAGCTGAGGGCGACGTCATCCAGCGCCGCTGGAGCGGGACGGCCGCGCCGGTGCCCTGCCGCGCGCTGCGCACGGTGAAGGCGCGCGAGCTGTGGCAGCGCATCCTGCGCGCGGCCTACGACACCGCCGAACCCGGGGTGCTGTTCGTCGATCAGATCAATCGCGAGAACAACCTGCACGACCGCGAGATGCTGACCGCCACCAATCCCTGCGGCGAAATTCCCCTGCCGCCCTACGGCGCCTGCGACCTCGGCTCGCTGAATCTCACCGCCTTCGTGGCCGCGCCCTTCGCTGCCGGCGCCCGCCTCGACCTCTATGCGCTGGCCGACTCGGTGCGGCTCGCGGTGCGCTTTCTCGACAACGTCGTCGACGTCTCGCGCTACCCGCTGCCGGCGCAAGCCGAACAGGCCCGGCGCACGCGGCGCGTCGGGCTCGGCCTCACCGGTCTTGCCGACGCGCTGGTGCTGCTCGGCCTCAACTACGACAGCGCAGCCGCGCGCACGCTGGCCGCGCGTGCAATGCAAACCCTGCGCGACGCCGCCTACCGCGCGTCGATCGAACTCGCCCAGGAAAAGGGCGCCTTTCCCGCTTTCGCACCCGGCACGTTTCTGGCCAGCGGCTTCGCCACCCGGCTGCCGGAAGATATTCGCGACGCCATCGCCGCGCACGGCATCCGCAACAGCCATCTTCTGGCCATCGCGCCGGCCGGCACCATCAGCCTGCTCGCCAACAATATTTCCAGCGGCATCGAGCCGGTGTTCGCCGCCGAGGCCGAACGCCGCGTGCTGGGAACCGACGGTGGCTATCGCACCCACCGCGTGCTCGATTATGCCTGCCAATTGTGGCGGCAGCGGGGCGAGGGCTTGCCGCCCGCCTTCATCGAGGCGCGGCAGATCGACCCGGATGCCCATCTGCTGATGCAGGCCGCGCTGCAGCCTTTGGTCGACAACGCCATTTCCAAGACCATCAATGTCGCGGCAGACATCCCGTTCGAGCGTTTCGAGCATCTTTATCGACAGGCGCACACGCTCGGCCTCAAGGGCTGCACCGTGTTTCGCCCCAACCCCGTCACCGGCGCCATCCTCAGCCAGCCAGCCGAAGCTGAGCAGGTACACTGCTGCGGTCTCGAACGCGAGGCCGATTAAGTTGAACGCCTGCCGGATTTAAAGGAAATCGGCTGCAAATCCACCAGGCTGGCCCATATTCCGCCGCTTTTTTTTTGGCAAGAGAACGACTATTGACCGGCAAATCCGACACTATCCGTCCTTGGTCAGCCGACCATCGATTCGATCTTTTTAGTCCAGACGCCCAGGCAAATGAACCCGACCCGACCCCGCCCCGACCCGCCCAGCAAAACCCGCATCGGCCTCGCCCTCGGCGGCGGCTCGGCGCGCGGCTGGGCGCACATCGGCGTCATCCGCGCCTTGCAGGACGCCGGCATCGAACCGGACATCGTCTGCGGCACCTCGATCGGCGCCCTGGTGGGCGCCGCCTATGTGGGCGGCGAACTCGACCGGCTGGAAACCTGGGTGCGCAGCCTGCGCCTGCAGACCGTGGTGAGCTTTCTGGATTTTTCGCTCAACGGCGGGCTGATCAAGGGCGAGAAGCTGATCGGGTTTTTCCGCAGCCATTTTGTCGACCGCGACATCCGCGAACTGGCGCGTCCGTTCGGCGCCGTCGCCACCGACCTGCAGCGCGGCCGCGAAGTCTGGCTGCGCGAGGGCCGGGTGACCGACGCAGTGCGGGCCTCGATCGCGCTGCCCGGGCTGTTCACCCCGGTACAGCTCGACGGCAACTGGCTGGTCGATGGCGGCCTGGTCAATCCGGTGCCGGTGTCGCTGTGCCGCGCGATGGGCGCCGATATCGTGATCGCGGTCGACCTGAACACCGACCGCCTCGGCCATCACCCCAAACCCGCCAAAACACTGCGCAAGCGCGCCGCGGCCGAGCCCGAAAGCCTGGCCGATGCGGTAATGGCGCGCATCCAGACCGGCATGTCGCAACTTGGCATCAACCACGAAACGGGGCCGAAAATTCCCGCCATGCTCGATGTGGTGGCAAGCAGCATCAACATCATGCAGGTGCGGATCACGCGCAGCCGGCTGGCAGGCGACCCGCCGGACGTGTTGCTTGCGCCGCTGCTCGCGGATCTGGGATTGATGGAGTTTCACCGCGCCAGCGTCGCCATCGACGCCGGCCGGCGCGCCGCCGAGGCTGTCATGCCACAACTGCAGGCGCGGCTGAGCGACGACAACGGCAACTGAAACTGAAGATTCGGATTAGGGCGTGGCGGCGCACAGCGCCAGCTTGCGTGCGCGATCCAGCTGCTTGATCGCCGCCTCGCGCCGCGCGGCCGCTGCGCGACTGGCTGCAGACTCGACATGAACCAGCTGCACCGGACGACGGCTGCGCGTGTAGCGCGCGCCGAGTGGGCCGTCGCCGTTATGTTCGGCGGTGCGGCGAACGACGTCGGTGGTGATACCGGTGTAGAGCGAGCCGTCGGCACAACGCAGCATGTAGACACACCATTCAGCGGCGCTGGCGGAGGCGGTCGCCATTCCCGGGATCAGACGTCGTCTGACAGCTGCTGCGCCCACAGCAGCGCATCCATGTGCACGGCATTGATGTCGTCCACCTCGCGACCGATCTGTTTGGCCAGGACTTCGATGCTGCTCTGGTCGTCCTGCTCGCAGGCAATCGCCAGCGCCAGGTAGGGCGCATACGGTCCGCGCTGCGAGACGATGGCTTCGGTGATTTCGGCGGGCAGGCTGATCTGCTTCAGCACCTGCTCCATCGGCATGCCCATCACCACGTCGAGCAGCGAAAACAGGCCCGCGACGAAAATTTCGTCGCGGGCCTTGGCGAACAGCGCGCGCCCGGCCAGTTGTTCGGCCATCCGGCCGCGCACCAGTGCATTCTCCAGCACCGCCTGATCGAGCTCCTGGACCTTGCCGCCGGTAAACAGGATCAGCGTCAGCCAGCGATAGAGCTTGTCCTGTCCCATCACCATCAGGGCCTGCTCGATGCCGCCGATCTTGTTCATCAAGCCCATGCCGGGGGAATTGACATAGCGCAGCAGGCGCACCGACAGCGCCGGGTCGTGGCGGAACTGCGTCGCCAGTTCGGGCTGCTCGGCGCCGGTGCGCACCCGGTTCATCAGGTCCAGCACCTTGGCGCGCGACGGCCCCATGGTGGGATTGTCGAGGGTTTCGCGGCGGGTGATGAACGGCCCCATGAACAGCGCAAACTGCAGCTTGTGACACATGTGGAACGCTTCCAGCGTTTGCACGCCGGTCGCGACAAAACGCTTGCCCGCCGCCACCTTGGATACGGCGGCGATTTGTGCGGTGATGGCGGGAATATCCTCGCTGTTGGCGTCCATCAGCACATAATCCGCCAGCTGCAGCAGCGCATGCCGCTCGGGCCGCGCCACCTCGTCGGCATGGACGGCCAGGCTGAATCCACGTGACTTCAGTTCACCCAGACGGGCCAGCAGGGGCTCGTCGATTGCAGGCTGGGTGACGATATTCAGCAGCAGCACGGTGCCAGCAGCGGGCCAGTCGTCGATGAGCGGAAGATCCAGGCTGGCGGGGGCGATCGGCACGAATGCCAGCCGCTGGCCCAGCAGGCGCGCAATATCCATGCGCTGAAGGTTGCCGAGCAGGGTCTCGTCGTAGAGGCGCTGCACATCGGGCAGGTTCGAGTCGCGCTGGTCGTCCTGGGCACGGCGCAGCATGAAGGTGTAGGCGGCGACTTTCTGGTCGCGGCCCAGCATGGCCTCGCGACGCATCACCGAACCTGTTTTGTCTGCCGGCTTGGGCGCCGGTGCTGCCGCAGCCGCCACTGCACGAGGCGGTGGCGCGGCGGCGGTCTCCTTGTTACCCGATAACATTCCGACAAGACGATTCAGCACGCTTCACTCCTCCACGACAGACCTAGGCACATCAGCAGATGAAACGGCAGCGCCGGGCGAGACTGAAGCCTGCCCGCGGCATTTTTTATCGGGGCCTACAGCGAACGCTTGATCGAGACGATGCCGCGCACCATGCCGGGCGCATAGCCGGTGGCCTTGTCCAGCGGGTATTCGGCAGCGAGCCGCGCCTTCACGCCGTCCGGGATTTTTGCCGGGCCGCCGTGGCAGGTCAGGCACAGCGGTTGCACCGGCAGCGCCTTGGCATAGCGGAACTGTTTCCCGGCAGGCGTGGCCACGACCTGCCAGGTGTCGAGCGTTTCCGGTTTTTCACCCGCGGCGAGCCGCTTTTCCAGCCCGGCCTGGGCTTCGGCCTCCCACGCGTCGGGCACGCCGGCCGGGCTGCGGTTTTTAGGGCTGACGCGCTTGGCATCGAAGTTGAACTGCTTCGATACATTGGCCGCGATCTGCGGCGCGCGAACCTTGCACACGCTGATGGCGTCCTCCGGGCCTTTTTCTCCCAGCGCCGTTTTCAATTCGCCGCCCAGGGTCTGGATCAGCACGCCACTGGCCTTGCGCGCATCGGCCACCATGGCCGCCTGTTCTTCGGCACTGGGACCACTGGCACAGCCCGCCAGCAGGGCAGGCAGGGCAAGGGCGATCAATGCAGGAACTTTCATGGGGGAGTCCTCCAGAATGACAACGATAATTCTAGCAATGCGTCGCTGTTATGCTAACGAAACATAGTGAACCGTTTTATGACAGTCACGGGGCCCAAATTGACCAAGAACCTCTCACAGTATTTTTTTCGCGGCCTGATCACCGCCCTGCCGCTCGGGCTGACGGTCTACCTGCTCTATGTCTTTCTAAGCTGGAGCGAGTCGGTGGCGATGCAGCTGATCCGGCCATTCATCGGCAGGCTTTACGTACCGGGCATGGGCCTGCTGCTGGGCATTACCGGCATCATCCTGCTCGGCATGCTGATGTCGCAGCGCGGCATGGGCAAGCTGCTGTCGCTGGTGGAACTGCCCTTCACCAACCTGCCGGTGGTGAAGAGCATTTATTCCTCGCTCAAGAGCTTTGCCGATTATTTCTCACCCCAGCGCAACCAGACCGTCCAGCAAACGGTGGTGGCGCTCAAGCTGCCCGGGCAGCCACTCGAACTGGTGGGACTGGTCACCCGCCAGAGCGTCGGCGACCTGCCGGTCGGCTTCCTGCAGGGCGACCGCGTCGCGGTTTATCTGCCGATGGGCTACATGATCGGCGGCTACACGGTTTTCGTGCCGCGCGACTGGGTGCAGCCGATCAACATGTCGGTGGAAGAAGCCATGCGCTCGGCGCTGTTTGCCTGGATGAGCTCGGCCCCCGGCGACGATTCGCTCAACCGCAGGCAGCCATGACCCGGCAGCGCCAACACTGATGTAGCGTCCCATGCAGATCGAGTGCTACGCCCAACGCCTGCTCAACCCGTTCCGCGGGGTGGTGCACACCATTCGCTTTCAGTCGGCCGAGGCGGTGACGACGGACGGCATCGAGTGGGACATCTATGTGGCCAACGATGCCCTGCTCGACGGCCTCGGGCGCGCCGGCAAGCGCGCGCAGATTTCCGACATCCGCTACGGCCACTGGTCGGCGGAAAAGGGCCTCAAGCGCGGGCCGCTGTTCCCGTCGGACGATTTCAGGCGCCTGGAGAACATGGGCGCGGTGGTGTACGAGCACCTGCTCCGCGTGCATCGCGAGGTGCCGTTCCAGTTCCGCGATCCGTTCGAGCTGTGGCTGCTCGACAGGAACGACCAGCCGCTGGCGCTGCTGCACAGCGTGCGCGCCGACAGCGAAACCGACACCCGGCCGCCGCTCGACTGGCGCGCCGGCATGGCCGCGCAGGAAGCTTTCAGGAGCGCGGCCATTGCCGGCCTGAACGAACCCGCCGCGGCCTATCTGACGCGCTACGTGAACAGCCTTTCCAGTGGCGTGGCGCAATGGTTTCGCCGTGCCGACGACGGCGCCGGGCTGGGGCTGCACACGCTCAAGGGCGGCGACGCGTTGCGCGGGCGCGTGCTGGAAACGGATGCCTTCCCGCCGCTGTTCATCGCGACTGCCGGCATGGACGTCGCGCACACCCGGCTGGTGAACGATTATCACGCCTGGCAGGCGCCGTGGATGCTGCTATTGCCGCAGCTCGATCCGGCCACGCGCAGCACACTCGAAGCCTGCGCCTGCCTGCAGGCCGAGCTGATCGAGAGGCACTACCGGCTGTATCCCGAGGTGATCGACCGCGCGGCGCTGCAGGCGGCGCGGGTGGAAGCGGCGCTGGTGCGCAGCCAGCCGCGTCCGCAAGCGCCGGACGAGGTGATGCCGATGTTCTATATCGAGCTCAACAGCACCGAGAGCGGTTGAGCTGTCCTTACGCCGCCACGCCCAGAATCGCGGCGGGCAGCGTGGCCGACGCGCCCAGATGCGGCGTCATTCGCACCGTCACCGCGGGATGCACGGCCGAGAATTCGGCGATGGCCTCCGGAATGTCCTGCGCCACATGCGTTCCCGCCGCCAAAAAATAAGGGAAGGCCACGATTTCCGTCGCGCCGCGCGCGGCCAGCGCCGCCAGGCCCTGTGGAATGCTCGGCTCGGCCAGCTCCAGAAACGCGGTTTCAACGTGGTCGTAGGCATGGTCGGGCTGCACGCGCACGGCATCCGCAAGTGCGCGGACTTCGTCGTTGGACGCCGCGCGGCGGCTACCGTGGGCAATGATGAGCAGACTGGGCATGATGGATTCCTTGCATAGGGGAGATCAGCACCGAGTGCTGCGGGCGTTCAAAGTTCCGTTGGCTTACATCCGCACCGGCTCGAAGGTCGCGTCGAGATTCTGGTCGTCGCAGTAATCGAGGAAATCGCCGCGCAAGGTGGCGATATGGGCGTCGGCGGGAATGCCGAGCGTCATGTGGACAGCGAACATCGGCGCGCCGGTATGCGGGGCGGGATAGGTCTCGGTGTCGAGCGCCTCGATGTTGATGTGCAGGCGCGCGAAGAAATTGGCGAGGCTGTTGACGATGCCGGGCTGGTCGAGCGCGGCGACTTCGACGGTGTACGGGATCAGCGGCTTTTCCGGGCGGGTGGGACGGGTGCGCTGCTGGGTGAGCGACAGGCCGAGCTCCTCGCCCACCGCCGGCAGGCGGGCTTCCAGCTTGGCCAGCGCGTCCCAGCTGCCGGACACGCGCATCAGCAGCGCAAAGCGCCCGCCGAGCGCGGCCATGCGCGATTCCTCGATGTTGCAGGTGGATTCGCTGATGCGGCGGGTGAAGCCTTCCACCAGGCCAATTTTGTCTTCGCCGCTGGCGGTGATGACGAGGGATTCGGTGTCGCTTGCCATTAAATTAATTCCCTATCGGACAATTCTTTTTTGAGATACGCGTAGAACACGGGTGCGGCGATCACGCCCGGCACACCGAAGGCCGCTTCCATCGCCAGCATGACGATGAGGAGTTCCCAGGCCCGTGCCTTGATCTGGCCGCCAATGATACGGGCATTCACGAAATATTCGAGCTTGTGGATGATGACCAGAAAGGCGAGCGAGCCGGCGGCGACATACAGCGAATGCGACAGCGAAATGACGACGATGATGCTGTTGGATATGAGGTTGCCGAGCACCGGCAGCAGGCCGACGACAAAGGTCACCAGCACCATGGTCTTAACGAAAGGCAGCTCGACGCCGAATGCGGGGAGGATCAGGACGAGATAGATCCAGGTCAGCAGGGCGTTGAGCGCGGAGATCCGTACCTGGGCGAACACCACGCGGTGGAAGGCTTCGGCGAGCCGACGCACGCGCTCGCACAGCGCTTGCGCCAGCGGTGCCATGGTCTGATGCGGCGAGGCTTCGCGCAGTGCGACAAAGCTGCCGATGATGAAGCCGACCAGGATCAGTAGCAGCACGCGGCCGGCATCGCCACCCAGCTTGCGCAGGTCCTGCGCATGGTCACGCAGCCATTCGACCAGGCCGGCGCGGATCACCGACCCGTCGCCCTGCGGCAGCCATTCGCCAGCCCACGCCGGCAGCAGCTCGCGCGAGTTTTCGATCACCTCGGCCATCTTGGTGAGCAGGCCGGTGAGGCCGCCCTCGGTGCGCAAATACAGGAGGGCGCCCGCGGTGACGCCGCCCAGTGCGCCCAGCACGACAAGGGTGATCAGGGACACCACCAGCACCTTGGACCAGGTATGGTCGAGCTTGCCGATGACAAACCGGGGCGCCAGCAGGTGCACCAGTTGCACCACCAAAAGGCCCGCCAGCAGGGCCGGCAGCAAGCGCAGATAAAGGACAAGCGGCAGGCCGGCGGCCATCATCAGCCAGGCGGCGATCTGGTAGCGGGTAGCGGGCTGGATGGCGGTCATGGCCGCCACCTTGCCAACAAAGCCCGAGCGCGGCAAGGACTTACTGACGAGCGCATGCTGATTTCAGGCATCGGCCAGATAACCCAGCGCCGCGCCGGTCTGTTCGGCGGCCTTTTTCAACGCCTCGGCCCAGCCGGCCTTATGGCGGTCGGCTGGCGCCGAGATCGACAGCCCGGCGACCAGCTTGCCCTCGGCGTCGCGGATCGGCGCGCCGATGCACGCCACCCCCAGCTCGGCTTCCTCGCGGTCGGAGGCCAGCTGCTCGCGCCGGATCACGTCAAGCTCGGCACGCAGCTTTTCCAGCGTGGTCAGGGTGTTCGCGGTGTAGGCGGGCAGGCCGGTGCGCTCGGCGTAGCCCATCACGCCGCTGGCGCTGTCCTCGGCGAGGAAGATCTTGCCGACCGCGGTGACGTGCAGCGGCGCGTGCGCGCCGACCACCTGCACCACCTGGATCATCGTCTGCCCGCCGGTCACCCGCTCGACATAGACCGCTTCATCGCCGCGCCGCACGATGAGGTTGACCGTCTCGCCGGTCAGCTCGGCCAGCTGCTGCATGGCCGGCATCGCCACCTGCCGGATGTTGAGTCGCGCGCGCAGCCGGTTGCCCACCTCCAGCCAGCGCACGCCCAGATCATATTCGCCGGCGCCGGTTTTCTCGACCAGGCCGTGCGCCATCAGCGCACCGAGGATGCGATGCGCGCTGGCCGTGTGCAGGTCAGCTTCGCCCGCCAGCCGGGTCAGGCTGACCGGACCGGGCGCGCGGGAGAGGACGCCGACCAGCGCCATGGCACGGTCGATAACCTGGATGGACGAACTGACGTTTTTCATGAAGTGAAAATTTATCACGCATTGTGAAATTTGTCGCTTTACCTGCTTCAATACGTACATCGTTTCACATGACGTGAAACATTTTCATATTGTGAAAGGAAACGCCATGAGCGCTGTGATGCAGTCCACCCCCGAGACCGTCCCCGCCTTCTGCGAGGGCATCCAGTATTTCGCCGACAGCTTTCCGGAAATCGACCGCCTGGGCGCATCGCCGCTCCTGGGGCCGAACCAGCCGGCGCTGCCGGATGCGACCAGCGAGGCTTCGGTCTACCAGACGCTGCTGGCCGCCGACGCGCTGCGCTACCTGACGCTGCAGGTCACCGGCAGCAAGTCCTCCGGCCACCCGGGCGGCTTCGCCTCCAGCGCCGACGCGGTTGCCGCACTGCATCTGCTCGGCCACCGCAACCTGGTGACCGAAGTCGGCCACCACGCGCCCGGCTTCTACTCGGCGATGTTCCTCGACACCTCGCTCGAAGACATGGGCATCCATACGGTTGCCGACATGCGCGCACGCTACCGCGAGCGCCACGGTCTCCTGGGCCACCTGTCGGGTGCGATCCCCGGCCTGCTGGCGCCCGCAGGTCCCTTGGGCCAGGGCCAGCATTTCGCCATGGCCGGCGCCTATCTCAATCGCGACACGCTCTTCCCCGTCACCATCGGCGACGGCGGTCTCGGCGAGCCCTACATCATGAGCGCGTTCCAGCACTTCGCCACCGCCTACCCGGACATCACCAACTACCTGCCGGTGCTGGTGTGGAACGGCTATTCGCAGGAGCACCACAGCATGGTGTCCTTGTGGGACAACACGCGCATGACCGACTACTGGCGCGCGCACGGCTTCGACGAGGTGCACCTGATCGACGCCCGCGACTACGCCGACACCCCCGACGCGCCGGTGTACACGGACTCGACCAGCTTCGGCTTCGCCGCGCGCATGGCCTTCACCGGCGCCATCCTGAAGGCCGCTGACGCCGCTGCGAAGAGCGCGCTGTCCGGCCGCCGCGCCTGCCTCATCGTCAAGCAGTTGAAAGGCGCGGGCGTTCACGCCACCGGCGCCAAGTCGCACAACCTGTATGCGCACCACACGCTTGACTCCGACGACGTGAAAGCCGGCCTGCAGCGCCGCGCACTGCCGATCCAGGCCTGGAAGCTGACCCGCGAGAACTTCCGCCACGCCGGCGGCGGCCCGGCCGCACGCGTGGCGGTGACCGAGTCCGTGCGGGATCTACCCAGCCTCGACGGCCTGTCGCTGACCGAATTCGCCGTCGGCGAAAACCATATCCCCACCACCGCCTTCGGCCACGTGGTCGGCGAAGTGGGCAAGCGCGACCCGATGTTCGTCGTCACCAACGCCGACGGCAACGAGGCATCCGCCATGGCCAACATCAACAAGGCGCTGACCATCCGCCACCCGACCGCCGACGACCTGTATTTCCAGGGGCCTTCGGGCCAGGTCTACGAGCCGCTCAACGAGGACGCCTGTGCCGGTCTCGCGGTGGGGCTCGCGCTGTTCGGCGGCCGCAGCCTGTGGTGCAGCTACGAGTCCTTCGCCATCAACGGCCTGCCGATCTGGCAGACGGTGACGCAGGCAATGGCCGAATTGCGCCGCCCCACCCCCGCCACGGTGTGCCTGTTCACCGCCGGCGCGCTGGAGCAGGGTCGCAACGGCTGGACCCACCAGCGCCCCGAGATCGAGAGCTATTTCGCCGCGATGATGAGGAACGGCAACGTCTACCCGCTGTTCCCGGTCGACGCCAACATGATTCAGGCGAGCTACGACTGGGCCTTGCGCCAGCACAACAAGGGCATCGTCATCACCGCCTCGAAGTCGCCGCTGCCGGTGCACGCCACGATGGCGCAGAGCTTCCAGGCGATCGACGACGGCGCGATGGTGCTGAAGGAGCTGCCTTCAAATAAGGCGGCGGGCTCGCATACCGTGGTGTTCGCGGTGACCGGCGACATGGTGCTGCAGCCGGTGTTCGCCGCCGCCGAGAAACTGGCCGAGGCAGGCATCGGCTCGCGCATCGTCGCCGTGGTCAACCCGCGCCGCCTGTACCGCCCCAGCGATGTGCTGTGGAACAGCGTGTCGGAACCCGACGGCCGCTTCATGGACGACGCCGCCTTCCGCGCAATGTTCCAAGGCGACGTGCTGATCGGCGTCAGCGGCGGCCCGTCGGGGCCGCTGGAACCAGTGATGTTGCGCAGCCAGGCCGCGCAGCGCGACGTCTTCTGCTGGAAGCGCGGCGAAACCACCGCCAGCGCGCAGCAGCTGTTCGACTTCAACGGCATGAACGCGCAAGCGATGCACGAGCGCGCGCTGGCCATGCTGGAACAGGCTGCAGTTTAAAAACATATCCGCGAAGGGCCGCGAAGAAAACCTATGTTTTTTCCTTCGCGTTTCTTCGCGTCCTTCGCGGACAAAAAAGGTTTTCACCATGAACCCGAAAATCATCGTTCTCGACGACGACCCCACCGGTTCGCAGACGGTGCATTCCTGCCTGCTGCTCACGTGCTGGGATGTCGCCACGCTGAAAACCGCGCTGGCGGACGCCGCGCCGCTGTTCTTCATTCTGACCAATACACGCGGAATGGACGCGGAACGTGCCGCCGCCGTCACCCGCGAGGTGTGCGTCAACCTCAAGGCTGCGCTGGCCGACTACGACGGCCCGGTACTGTTCGTGTCACGCTCGGACTCGACCCTGCGCGGTCACTATCCGGTGGAAACCGACGTAATGAACGCCGTGCTCGGGCCGTTCGACGCCACGCTGTTGACCCCGGCGTTCTTCGAGGGCGGCCGCATCACGCGCGACAGCACGCATTACCTGATGGTCGACGGCAAGCCGGTGCCCACCCACGAAACCGAATTCGCGCGCGACTCGGTGTTCGGCTACCGCACGGCGTATCTGCCCGACTACGTGGCAGAAAAAACCGGCGGCCGGGTTGCCGCCGAAGATGTGGCACGCCTGACGCTGGCCGACCTGCGTGCCGGCGGCGCAGGCGAATGGCTCGCCGCGCTGCACGACAATACGGTGGGCGTGGTCGACGGCGAATCGGCCGACGATTACCGCTTGTTCGCCGATGCCGTGCTGACGGCTGCTGCCGGCGGCAAACGGCTCTTGTTCCGCAGCGCGGCTTCGCTGCTCACCGCGTTGGCGAAGCTGCCGCCGCAGCCGGTCGCCGCCGAATCGTTTGCCACCCTGGTGCGCGACGGTCAGCCCGGCGCCATCGTGGTCGGATCGCACGTGGCCAAGACCACCGCGCAGCTGACCGCGCTCTTGAAGCAACGCGGTGTCGTCGGCCTGCCGCTCGACGTGGCCCGCCTGCCGGCCGCGCGCGCGGCAGTGGTCGACGAACTGACGGCAAGCATCGCCCACGCCCACGCGCGCGGGCTCACCCCGGTGGTGTTCACCAGTCGCGCGGAGCTTACGTTCGCCAGCGTGGCGGAGCGTTTGAAATTCGGCGAAGCCGTGTCGGGCACACTGATGGATGTGGTGAAAAGACTGCCGGAAACGCTCGGCTTCCTGATCAGCAAGGGCGGCATCACTTCCAACGACGTGCTGTCGACCGGCCTCGCGCTGGCCGCGTCGCGCGTGCTGGGGCAGATCCTGCCCGGCGTCACCGTGGTGCAGACGCCGCCCGAGCACCGTCTTCCGCAGTTGCCGGTGGTCATTTTTCCCGGCAACGTCGGCGGCGACGGCGCGCTGGCGGAAGCCTACCGACGGCTCGCGCCCTCGCACGTGCAGCCCAGCCCGGCTAAACTCGCAGCCTGAATCACGCCACGACGATTTCATGCTCAGCCCCGCCTTCCTCTCCCAGTTGCGCCGCCTCTTGCCGCCGCACTGCGTGCTGCACGAGCGCGAAGACCTGCTGCCGTTCGAGTCCGACGGCCTGGCGGCGTACCGCAACACACCCGACGTGGTGGTGCTGCCGGAGAGCGAGGCGCAGGTGGCAGCGATCTTGCGCCTGTGCCACGCGGAGAAGATCGCGGTGGTGGCGCGCGGTGCCGGCACCGGGCTTGCCGCCGGCGCCCTGCCGATCGACGGCGCGGTGCTCTTGGTGCTGGCGAAGCTCAACCGCATCAAGGCGATCGACCCGCTCGCGCGCACCGCCGTGGTCGAACCCGGCGTACGCAATCTGGCGATTTCCGAAGCCGTCGCCGAGCACAATCTCTATTACGCGCCTGACCCCTCGTCGCAGATCGCCTGCTCGATCGGCGGCAACGTGGCGGAAAACTCCGGCGGCGTGCACTGCCTGAAATACGGTCTTACCGTGCACAACATCCAGAAGCTGCGCGCCTGGACCATCGACGGCCAGCTGCTCGAAATCGGCAACGAATCGCTCGATGCCGCAGGCTACGACCTGCTCGCGCTGCTGACCGGCTCGGAAGGCATGCTGGCGGTCATCACCGAAGTCACGGTCAAGCTGTTGCCGCGCCCCGAGCGCGCGCAGGTGGTGCTGGCCGCGTTCGACGACGTGGCCAAAGCCGGTGCCGCGGTCGGCAACATCATCGCCGCCGGCGTGATTCCCGCGGGTCTGGAGATGATGGACCGCCTCGCCATCCAGGCCGCCGAGGCCTTCGTCCACGCCGGCTATCCGCTCGACTGCGAGGCGCTGCTGCTGTGCGAGGTCGACGGCGTCAACGAGGAAGTCTCGGCCGACATCTACACCGTGCGCGCCGTGCTCGAAGCCTCCGGCGCCATCGAGATCCGCACCGCCGAAAGCGAGGAGCAACGCCTCAAATTCTGGGCCGGACGCAAGGCCGCCTTCCCCGCAGTGGGACGCCTCGCACCCGACTACTACTGCATGGACGGCACCATTCCGCGCGGCGCCTTGCCGCATGTGCTGCAGCGCATCAGCGAGATGAGCGCGGAATACGGCCTCGCGGTGGCCAACGTGTTCCACGCCGGCGACGGCAACC
>JAHJNP010000180.1 GCA_018820745.1 Gammaproteobacteria bacterium | reverse complement strand
TGGGCTATAATCCGGGGCTTTTCCGCTTAATCACCGAGCCCTAATCATGGAAGCCGAAAGCCTCAATCAGATCGAATCCAAACTCGCCGACCTGGGCGAGCGCGCCACCCAACTCAGGGGGTTTCTTTAACTACGCTGTCAAGAAAGACCGCCTGGAAGAAGTTGCCCGCCTGGCCGAAGACCCCAATTTCTGGAACGACGCCGAGAAAGCGCAGGAACTGGGCCGCGAACGCAAGTCGCTGGAAGACGTGGTGTTGGTGCTCGACCGCGTGACATCGGGCCTGAAGGATGCGTCCGAACTGTTCGAGATGGCGCGCGAGGAAAACGACGACGACACCCTCGCCGCGGTGCAGGCTGACATTGCCGCGCTGGAAAAAGATGTGTCCACGCTGGAATTCCGCCGCATGTTCAACCATCCGGCCGACCCCAACAACTGCTTCATCGACATCCAGGCCGGCGCCGGCGGAACCGAGGCCTGCGACTGGGCGTCGATGCTGCTGCGGCAATACCTGAAGTACGCCGAACGCAAAGGCTTCAAGGCCGAACTGCTGGAAGAGTCCGACGGCGACGTCGCCGGAATCAAATCCGCCAGCATCAAGATCGAGGGCGACTACGCCTACGGCACCCTGCGCACCGAAACCGGGGTGCACCGTCTGGTGCGCAAGTCGCCGTTCGACTCCTCGGGCGGGCGCCACACCAGCTTCGCCAGCATATTCGTCTATCCGGAAATCGACGATTCCTTCGAGGTGGACATCAACCCGGCCGACCTGCGCGTCGACACGTACCGTGCTTCAGGAGCGGGCGGCCAGCACATCAACAAGGCCGACTCCGCGGTGCGCCTCACCCACCTGCCCAGCGGCATCGTGGTGCAGTGCCAGAACGACCGCTCGCAGCACAAGAACCGCGCCGAGGCGATGTCGATGCTGAAGTCCAAGCTCTACGAAGCCGAGCTGCGTAAACGCCAGGTCGAGCAGGACAAGCTCGAAGCCGGCAAGTCGGACGTCGGCTGGGGCCATCAGATTCGCAGCTATGTCCTCGACCAGTCGCGCATCAAGGATTTGCGCACCAACGTCGAAGCCACGAACACGCAGAAGGTGCTGGACGGCGACCTCGACATCTTCATCGAGGCGAGCCTGAAACAGGGCGTGTGATGATGGCTCCCGACCCCAGCGGGAGCCTGGCAGAGTTTCTTGCCCCGGGCCTGATCGCGGAAGACATCCCGCCGCTGTTTCCGCTGCTCGCCGCGCGTCCGCTGATCGGCGCGCTGATCGCGCTGTTCCGCGGCGGCGACGAGGAGGTGCTGATCCGCCTCATGGTGTTGCGCGAGGTCGGCCTGCGCGCCGACGCGCCGGAATGGACGCCGCGCGAACTCGAATCGCATTTCGCCTACCTGTCGCAGACCAAGCTCAACACCGTGCTGGCGCGGCTGCGCGAACATGCTTTGCTGCTGTGGGACAGCGAGCGCCGCGTCTATCAGCTCTCGACCGAGGGCCGCATGGTGCTCTCTGCGCTGTCGAACCTGCTCGCGTTCAACGCCGAACAGGACGGCGAGCTGGGTTTTCTGGCGGCGCAGGTCGCGGCGGGGGCGGCAGTCGGCAAGCTCGCGCCCGAGGCGCTGGCGCATCTGTTGGCACGGCTGGGCGAACTGGAAGAGGAATTTGCGCAGGCGGTGGCCTCGGGTTCGGAATTCCGCCTGCGTGCCGCGCAATCCAAACTGGCCTCGGTGCAGCAATGGCTCGACCGCGCCAACGCGGTGATGAAAAACCTCAGCGACGCCGGCCTCGACGACGACAGCTGGCGGCTGGCGCAAAGCATCGGCCAGCGCCAGTCGCGGCTGTTGCGCATGGCGTCGGTGTTCCAGCGCGAACTGGCGGCGATTGCGCGCCAGCAGGTGCATCTGTCGCAAGGCGGCTTGAACACCTCGGAACTCGCGGCCTGGCTGAAAACCCAGTCGCTCGACAGCCTCGCGGCATTGGCCGACGGCCAGTTGGCGACCACGCCGGAATGCAGCTTCGTGCTGCCCGACGTGATGCTCGACAACACCGAGGAATTCGTCACGCGCGAGCAGCCCAACCGCAAAACCTCGGCGATGCCCGCGCCGGCCGAAATCGAATACACCCGCGACATCCCACTGGAACCGCCGCGCGAACTGCTCGACCTCACCCGCATGCTCGCGGGGCTGGCCTCGTCCGCGAGCGTCGCCGACACCGTCGTCGGCGGCCACTTCGGCGCGGCGTCGTACCGCTTGTCGCTGCTGGCGTTGATTGGCGAAACCAATATCGGCCCCGAACTTGCGCCGCTCGCCGGACTGCCGCTGACGCTGGAATGGCGCGATGACATGGAGGCGGTCGGGCGCGGTGAAGTGGCGCGGATCAGCGCCGGGCGCCTCCTCCTCCCCGCTGCCCTTGCTTCGCACGCTGTGGACGACCCGGCGTTGCACGACACCATTCTGGACGAAGAACCCCAATGAACACTGACTCCGCCGCGCGCCTGATTGCCCGGCTGCTGGCGCTGCGTTATCTGCCACGCGAAGACCTCGAGGTGCGCCGTCTGCTGGTCGACACGAATTTTCGCGACGAGGTCGACACACGGCTCGCCGCCAGCGGCCTGCGCCTGCTCGCGCAACCTTTCGCCGCGCACATTTCGGTCGCGCTTGCCCGCGAACACGAGGCTGCCGTGTTCGAGCAAAACGACGCCTGGCAGGCATCGAATATCGGCCTGCCCAAGGATGCCGTCGCACTGCTGGTGATCTTGTGGGCGCTCATCATCCTGCCCAAACGCGAGCGCCAGCTGGCGAGCGAATCGACACAGACCGACACGCAAAATGAGCTGTTCGAGACAGTGAAGCTCACCCCCGCCGCGCACGAGGCCTCGCGCGGCATTGCCGAAAACGTGCTGCTGGAAGACTACGGCAAGCTGCTCGGCGGCCGCGCCCGGCTCCAGCAGTTCGCGCTGCCGCAGCTGTCGCGGCTGGGCTTCATCGAGCGCCGCAACAAGGTCATCCACGAAGGCCCGCTGCTCGACCTCGCCTTCGACTACGCCGAATTCGCACCGCGCATCCTCGAAGGCGCGCTGTCCGACCTGCTCAAGCAACGCGGCGTGCTGGAAGCGCACGATCAATCAAACGCGGCGCCCGAAGACCCCGCCCCCGAGGACCACGCCTGATGTTTCGCCTGCTTGAACTCGAAACCGTGCACTGGGATTTCTGGCGCAGTTTCCGGCTGCCGCTCGACGCGTCCATCGTCACCATTTCCGGCCCCAACGGCTCGGGCAAGACGACGCTGCTCGACGCACTGCGCACCCTGCTCGCCCTCGACTGCTCGAAGAAGCGCGACTACAAGCGCTACGTGCGCCGCAACGGCGAAGACTTCTGCTGGCTGCGCGGGGTGATCGACAACCAGCGCCCGCAGGGTTCGAGCCGCCGCCCCTTCGGCCTGCCCTACACCAGCGACCGCATCACGCTGGCCTGCCGCATCGACAAGAAGGGCGGCGACTGGACACGCAAATACTGGATCGCAGACGGCGAAGTCGCGCTCACAGACCTCGAACAACAGGGCGAGGCATTCGGCGTGCGCGACTACCAGCGCATCCTCCACGGCGCCGGGCTCTCGCCCGCCATCGCTCGCGTGCTCTCGCTCGAACAGGGCCAGACCGACAAGCTGTGCGAACTGTCCCCGCGCGAACTACTCGACCTCGTGTTCCAGGTGTTCGGCGACAAGGAGGTGCTCGACCGCTATCAGGAAGCGCGCCACCATCAGGAACACACCACGCGCGAACTCGACGCCGGTCAAAACCAGCTCGAAGCGCTCGGCAACAATCTCGAAAAGCACGAGCAGAAGGTTAACCGCTACCGCGAGTGGCAGCGCCTCAACCAGGAGCGGGTCGAACTCGTCAGCGAAATCCGCCCGCGCCTCGAACACAGCCTGCTGCAGCGCGAGGCCGACCACGCCGCGCGCACGCTGCTCGCCCAGCGCCGCGACTGGCGCGCCAAACGCGACGAGCGCGCCGCGCTGCAAATCGAATCCGCAGCGCTCGCCGCTGCGCTCGACCAGACGCTGCTGCGCAAAGAGGCGGCAGCGGAAAACGAGCGCATCCAGAACACTGCCCTGAACGAGATCAACCTTGAACTCGGCGGCTGGAAAAAGCTTGTTGAACAGCAGCAGCGACTGCAGGAACAGGCGCAGGCCGTCGGCGGACAGGTTGCCGACGCTAACGAAATCGAGCGTCTGGAATCCCAGCGCGCCGATCTGCTGGTCAGGATCGCCAGTCTGCAGCAGCGCCAGGGCCAGCTCGACGAGATGCTGGAAAACCTCGCTGCCGGGCGCCGCGCCGACCCCCACGACGTCGCCGCTTTCCGGCAGGCGCTGGCCCAGGCCGGCATCGCCCACCACCTGCTCACCGACGTCGTCGAGATCGTCGACACGAGCTGGCAGCCTGCGGTCGAAGCCGCGCTCGCGCCGTTCGCCCACATCGTGCTGCTGCAGCACGCACGCGACGCCGAACGCGCGATGGCGCTCGGCGAAAAGCAGCGCTACCGCAACTTCATCGTCCCCGAATGCGTGAATGCCGGCCTCGCGCCGCAAGGTTCGCTGCTCGAAGTGGTGCGTTTCGGCTGCCCCGTGCCGGAATGGCTGCTGCGCACGCTGGAGCGCACCCGCCGCGTCGAAGACGTCGCGGCGGGCAGCAAGCTGCCGCGCGGCGAGGACTGGATCACCCGCCAGGGCTATCTGCGCGAACGCCGCGGCGGCCGCCACGCCGCGCCTGAACAGGCACGCTTCGGCCGCGCCCG
The DNA here is from genome assembly GCA_018820745.1 of Gammaproteobacteria bacterium. GTDB lineage: Bacteria > Pseudomonadota > Gammaproteobacteria > Burkholderiales > Thiobacillaceae > Thiobacillus. Next base: position 3,425 of record JAHJNP010000180.1, on the reverse strand, counting down.
GCTCGATGCGCTGCGCGACGAGCGCGCCCTCCTCGACAAGCAGCTCGCGCCGCTCAAGGCGCAGCAAGCCGAACTCGCAGGAAAAATCCACGGCATCAAGGCGCAGTTGACCGGCGAGACCGCCGCCGCGCAACTGGCGCAGCGCGCCGCCGAGTTCGCCGAAGCGCGCACCCACTACGAAGCGCTGGTGCTGCGCCGCCGCGACAACGGCGTCTACGCTGCGCAGCAGGAACGTGAAGCGGCCGAAGAGGCGGTGACTGCCGCCCGCACCGCCCGCACCCGGCTCGACGCCGATATCGCCCGACTCGACAAGGAAATCGCCGAGCGCGAAAACCGTTCCGGGCGCGAAGAACAGATCCGCCGCCGCCTGCGCCTGCGCCGCGAACGCCGCCAGTTCCCGCCCGCGTGGCACGACGCCGTCGCCAACCAGCAGCTGGTCGAAAAATGGCGCGACGCGACCAACGTCGACCGCCGCCTCGCCGAAATCGACACCAAGTTCGCCGAAGAAAGCTGGGAAACCGACGACACCGTGGTCGCTCTGCGCGACAAGATCGCCGCCAATTACCAGCAGATGGAGCGCGATCTGGGCGCCCGCCGCCGTGACAACGAACTCGCCAGCGAACAAACCAGCGACGCGCGCGAAAACTACATCGCGGTGCTGCGCCACACCGTCGGCCGCTACGCCAGGAACCTCAAGACCCTGGGCGAAGTCGCCGGCATCAAGGTCGAGCACGAGGCGGTGACGCTCGGCAACGACGACGTCACGCTCGCGCAGGCCGGACTGTCGGTACGCTTCGACTTCGACGCCAAGGGCTTCATGGGCATGAACGACGGCGACGCCTCCGGCGGCCAGCAGGTCATGAAATCGCTGATCCTGCTGGTCGCCCTGATGATGGAAGAATCGCGCCCTGGTGGCTTTGTCTTCATCGACGAGCCCTTCGCGCACCTGGACATCGTCAACATCGAGCGCGTGTCGGGTTTTCTCAAAGCCACCCGCGCGCAATACCTGCTCACCACGCCGGTCACGCACAACGTCAACATCTACGACCCGGCAACGCTCACCCTGGTGACCTTCAAGAAACGTCCGGGCGAGGCGTGGGCACCAGGCGTGAAAGTGCTGATGCGCGAGACCGAACCCGCGCATTGAGTGTCCGCCTGACCCACGCCTGAGCCATGCTGCGCGTCACCTCCCTCAGTAAAACCCGGCGGCAGCGCGTAGCCGAACCGCCTCCGCGCGGGCTCGACACCCTGCCCGACGGCTGGCGCCAACTGCTGAAACGCTGGGTCAGGCGCGGCGGCGACAGCCGCTGGGAAACGCTCAAGGGCGCCGCGGGCGTGGGGCGGCAGAATCTGGCGCAGGCGCTGCTCGACTGGCTGCTGGATAACGGCTGGGTAGTGCTGACCGAGAAATTCGAACGCGCGGAATGGTGGCCGTACCGGGTGCAGTTTCAGGAATCCGCCACCCTGCGCGCATCACTCGGCATCGCGGATGCGGATGCAATTTCCACGAACTGGCAAGCCCTTCGCGACGCCCTGCCGCCGGATACGCCGCTGCTCGACGCACTCGATGCGCTCCCGCCCAAAACCGCGCTGGCACGCGCCGACCTGGCCACGGCGCTCGCCCGCTGGCAGCTTGAACAACGCAACGGCACCCAGCGCGATTTTGCCTTGTTTGCGCGCGGCACCACCAAGGCAGTCACCTCCGCCGAATGGGCATGGCTGGCCATCGCAACCGATCTCGCCGAATGGGGAATCGAGCGCCACACGCCCTTGCTGCTGGTCGCCGCGCCGGTCACGCTGCACCTGCCCCAAGGCGTGCTCAACCTCGCCGCCTGTGCCGATTTTTGCGCCCTCACCCCCGCCACCCTGGCCCCCGCCACGTCCGCCGACGGCGCGCCTGCCTGCTGGCATCTGGTGGAGAACCGCACCAGCTTCGAGCGCGTGGCACGCACGCGCGCAGCCAACGCCGGCGTGATCTGGCTGCCCGGTTTTCCGCCCGGCTGGTGGCGCGAAGCCGTCGCGCATTTGCTGACGCTGGCACCCGCCCCCGCCGCCATCGCCTGCGACCCCGACCCGGCCGGCATCGCCATCGCCCTGCAGGCCGGGGCGCTATGGCAAGCCGCCGGGCTCGACTGGCAGCCCTGGCATATGGATATCGCCACCCTGCAAAGCCTGCCCAGCCACAGCCCGCTCAATGCCTGGGACCAGACGCGCATCGCTCAACTCGCGCAAATCGCCCTGCCCGATTCCCTATCCGAACTGCTTGGCTACATGCGCGAACACAACGTCAAGGGCGAGCAAGAAGGCATTTTGTAGGCGCCGCTCAGCCTTCCGCCACCACCGCCAGTACCGCCTCGCCGTAGGCTTCCAGCTTTTTCGTCCCCAGCCCCGATATCTCGCCCAGTTCCGCCAGCGTGGCGGGGCGGCGCGCGGCGATTTCGCGCAGGGTGGCGTCGTGCAGGATGACGTAGGCGGGGACGCCTTTTTCGTTGGCGGTTTCGCGGCGCCAGGCGCGCAGGGAGAGAAACAGCGGATCTTCGTCGTTGTGGACGCCTTCGCCGGAACTGGGCGCGAAGCGCGATTTCCTGCTGCGGGCTGGCCGGACTTCGATCGCGCGCAGCATGACGGTTTCCTCGCCCTTCAGCACCGGCTTGGCGGCCTGGGTAAGTTTGAGCGCACCGTAGGCGGTGTGGTCGACTTCCAATAACCCGCGCACCACGAGCTGGCGCAGCACGGTACGCCAGACTTTGTCGGTCTGGCTGGCGCCGATGCCGAACACGCTCAACTGGTTGTGGCCGAAGCGGTCGATTTTCTCGGTGGTCTTGCCGAGCAGCACATCAAGCACGTGACCGGCGCCGAAGCGCTGGCCGGTGCGGTAAACCGTCGACAACAGCTTTTGCGCGGCTTCGGTGCCGTCCCACAAGGTGGGCGGGTTGAGGCAGACGTCGCAGTTGCCGCAGGCCTGGCTGGCTTCACCGAAGTAGGCGAGCAGCGCGACGCGGCGGCAGCTGGCGGCTTCGCACAGGCCGACCAGGGCGTCGAGCTTGGCGTGGCCGACGCGCTTGTGCGCGTCTTCGGCCTCGCCCTCGTCGATGAAGCGGCGCTGGGTGACGACGTCCTGCAGGCCCCACGCCATCCACGCTTCGGCCGGCTCGCCGTCGCGGCCGGCGCGGCCGGTTTCCTGGTAGTAGCCTTCAACCGATTTCGGCAGGTCGAGGTGGGCGACGAAGCGCACGTCGGGCTTGTCGATGCGCATGCCGAACGCCAGCGTGGCGACCATGACGACGCTGTCCTCGCGCAGGAATTTTTCCTGATGGCGGCGGCGCGTTTCGTTGTCCATGCCGCCGTGGTAGGGCAATGCGGTGAGGCCGGCCTGCTTGAGCGCGTCGGCGGTTTCCTCGACCTTCTTGCGCGTGCTGCAGTAG
>JAHJNP010000003.1 GCA_018820745.1 Gammaproteobacteria bacterium | reverse complement strand
GCGCAGCGCCAAGACCGCCCGCAGGGCGAGCGTCCGGCGGCGTACCCCTTGCGGGTGCGAGGCGGCGCTGGTCGGCGAGTTGCTTCAGCGCGGCAGTTTCGTCCGCCGCAGGCGTGAACGCCTCGCCGTTGATGAAAAAGCGCCCGCCCGCAAACAGCAGGCGCGATTTCGGATCGAGCGCCACGCCATTTTTGTTGGCCTGCTTGTTGAAGGCGGCACGCGCGAGCGGCGCGTCCGGCGCGTTGAAAAACACATTGGGCTTGGGCTCGGACAAATAGCGCCCGGCAAACTCGGCGATGTCGCGGCGACCCCATTTGATGCTGGCGATCATGTCTTCGATCTGCGCCAGCATCGCCCGGCTGATTTCACCCGGATGGGTTTGCAGGCGCAAATCGGGGTCGGCGTAGCGGCCCTCCGGTTTGAGCGTGTCCTGCAGGTGCATCAGGAAGCCATGTGCCAGCTCTTCGGTGGTGGGTGCGCGAAAACCGATCGAATAGGTCGTGCAGGCGTCTTCGGCGACGCCGTAATGCGCGACATGCGGCGGCAGGTAGAGCATGTCGCCGGGGCCGAGCAGCCATTCCTCCTCCGCTTCGAAGCGGCGCAGGATCTTCAGCGGCTCGTCGTCCAGGATGGACAGATCGGTTTGCGTGCTGATCTGCCAGCGCCGGTGCCCCTGGCCCTGCAGCAGAAAGACGTCGTAGGAATCGAAGTGCGGGCCCACGCTGCCGCCTGGCACGGCGTAGCTCACCATCAGGTCGTCGAGCCGGGCGTGCGGGATGAAGTCAAAGCGCGCCAGCAGCGCATCGGCTTCGGGCAGGATGTGGTTGAGCGATTGCACCAGCAGCGTCCATTCGGTTTTTGGCAGGCGCTTGAAGTCGCTGCGCTTGAACGGGCCGTGGTCGAGCTGCCAGTGCGTGCCGCTGCCCTGGATCAGCCGCGACTCGACATCCTCGCGGCGGGCCAGCTGCTGCATCTCGCCGGGCGAGAGCAGACCGGTGAAGCCCGGAACGGCATTACGGATCAGAAGTGGACGCTTGTGCCAGACATCGCGCAGGAAACGGGTGGGGCTCAAGCCGCCAAGCAGGGTAGTTGTCATGAAATAATTATAACGATATGGGCGCGCGCGCCCTGTTAAAATGCTGCCGGAAAATAGAGGGTAGCGTTCATCATGTTGAAAGCGGGAGATCGCGCGCCGGGTTTTTCCAACCCCGATGCAGACATGGCACTCGTCGAGTTGCCCCAGTTTCGGGGAAAATTCCTGGTGCTGTTTTTTTACGTGCGCGACGACACGCCCGGCTGCACCGCCGAGGCGATCGAGTTTTCCGAACTGGAAAACGATTTCGCCAAGCTGGGCGCCACGGTGCTCGGGGTGTCGCGCGACGACTGCATCAAGCATGGCGAGTTTCGCGACAAGCACGGCATCAGCGTGCGCCTGCTGGCCGACAAGGAACACGCGGCCAGCGAGGCTTATGGCGTGCTGCAGGACAAGGAAGTGGACGGCGTCATGCGCAGAAGCGCGGTGCGCGCCACTTTCGTCATCGACAAACAGGGCGTCATCCGTCACGCCCTGTACGGCGTTTCCAGCCGCGGCCACGCGGCGGAAGTGCTTCAACTCGTTGCTTTAATGAATAAAGGGGAACTCAATTGAATATCAGCAAAGACACCGTCGTCACCATTACCTACATCGTCCGTGACCTGGAGGGCAAGCTGCTGGAAGAAAGCGAGGAGCCGGTCAGCTATCTGCACGGCGGTTACGACAATATCTTTCCGATGGTGGAAGAGGCACTGGAAGGCAAGGCAGTGGGCGACACGGTCGACCTCAAACTGCAGCCTGCCGACGCCTTCGGCGAATATGAAGACGAGTTGGTGCGGCTGGAGCCGCGCGAGGGTTTCCCCGATGATATCGAGATTGGCATGCAGTTCGTCGGCTCGCCGGTCGACGGCAGCGGGGAAATGCTCTACACCGTGACCGATATTGCCGAAGACAAGGTGGTCGTCGACGGCAACCACCCCTATGCCGGGCAGGCGGTGCATTTTCAGTGCGTGGTGGCCGACCTGCGTGCGGCGACGGCGGATGAAGTCGAGCATCGCCATGCGCATGGTGCTCATGGCCACCACCATCATTAAGCACCCATTGACCCGCATGGCAAATGGCAGCGGGCTGTTAAAATGCCCGGCCAACCTGTTTTCTGTGACAGCCTGATGAAGACCACCGATGAAAACCACCTTCCTCGACTTTGAGCAGCCGATCGCCGAGCTTGAAGCCAAGATCGAAGAGCTGCGCTTCGTGCAGGACGACTCCGCCCTCGATATTTCGGAGGAAATTCGCCGCCTGCAGAAAAAAAGCCAGACCCTGACCAAGGACATCTACGCCAAGCTCAACGCCTGGCAGGTGTCGCAGGTGGCGCGCCATCCGCAGCGGCCGTATACGCTCGAT
>JAHJNP010000179.1 GCA_018820745.1 Gammaproteobacteria bacterium | reverse complement strand
TGTTCTTCATCTTCACCATGTGATCATGGGTGATGACGTGGTAGTTGCCGGTGGTGGTGACGAAGATGTCGGCCTTGTCGGCGGCGTATTCCATAGTCACCACGCGGTAGCCTTCCATCGCTGCCTGCAAGGCGCAGATCGGGTCGACCTCGGTCACCCACACCTGGGCGCTCAATGCGCGCATGGCCTGCGCCGAGCCCTTGCCCACATCGCCGTAGCCGGCGATCATCACGTCGGTGGCGCGCTTGATGCCGTCGACCAGCGATTCGCGGCAGCCGTAGAGATTGTCGAACTTGGACTTGGTGACCGAATCGTTGACGTTGATCGCCGGGAACTTGAGTTCGCCGCGCGCGTGCATCTGGTACAGGCGATGCACGCCGGTGGTGGTTTCCTCGGTGACGCCCTTGACGGCGGCCAGGCGCACCGAATACCAGGTCGGATCAACTGCCAGCTTGGCCTTGATCGCAGCGTAGAGCACTTCCTCTTCCTCGCTGGTGGGCTTGGCCACCACCGAAATATCCTGCTCGGCGCGCGCACCCAGATGCAGCAGCAGCGTGGCGTCGCCGCCGTCGTCGAGGATCATGTTGGAAAATCCGCCGTCGGTCCACTCGAAGATGCGGTGGGTGTAATCCCAGTAGTCTCCCAGCGATTCACCCTTGACTGCGAACACCGGGATGCTGCCGGCGGCGATCGCGGCGGCGGCATGGTCCTGGGTCGAGAAGATGTTGCAGGACGCCCACCGCACCTGTGCACCCAGCGCGATCAGCGTCTCGATCAGCACCGCGGTCTGGATGGTCATGTGCAGCGAACCGGTGATGCGTGCGCCCTTCAGGGGCTGCGCGGCCGCGAACTCGTCGCGGATGGCCATCAGGCCGGGCATTTCGGTTTCGGCGATGCGGATTTCCTTGCGGCCCCAGTCGGCAAGCGACAGGTCGGCGATTACGAAATCGGTGAATTGCTTGTCAGCCACAGCGTTCATGTGAAACTCCATTGCATGTGGCCGGGAGGGCGGGGGTTTAGCTAAACCCGGGCTGGCGACGGTGTCGCTCACCCAACGTCCCAAACCCGGCAGGGTTAAGAAAATAGGGGGAGCGCGGTTGTTGCCTTTCCGAGCCTGGGGACAGACGAATCTGCCTCGCAGCGCTCCTCGGAAAAAGAATTATAGCCTAGCCGGCAGGACGCCGCCGCAGGAAACTGACCACCAGCGTGACCACGGTGAGCGGAATGACATAGCTCAACATGACGCCGGAATACGCCGGCAAACTGTCGTGCTGCTGCGCCGCGAGCACCAGATACAGCAGATAGGCCGCGTAGTAGCCGAGAAAGACCGCGCCTTCCCAGCGCGCAATCTCGCGTCCGGTGAACAAAATCGGCAGGCAGGCAAAGGCGACGGCCAGCATCACCCACAGGTCGAAGTTGCGTGCCGCCTCGGGCACGGAAAGCCCGCCCGTCGACACCATTCCGGCCGCACCCAGCACCGCCAGCAGATTGAAGATGTTGCTGCCGATGACGTTGCCGACGGCGATGTCGCGCTGGCCGCGCAAGGCCGCGATGAGCGAGGTGGCGATTTCCGGCATCGAGGTGCCCACCGCCACCACGGTGAGGCCGATGACGAGATCGCTCACCCCAAAGTGCTTGGCAAACACCACCGCCGCGCCCACCAGCCAGTCTGCGCCCAGCACCAGCAAAGCCAGGCCGCCGATCACCAGCGCGGCCTGCACGCCCCAGTGGCGGTCCCACTGGCTGGTCGGGATTTCGCCTGCAAATTCAGCCTCCGCATCTTTGGACGCACGCCGCGACTGCACGACGAGAAACACGGTGTAGGCCATCACCAGAGCGAACAGCAGCACGGCTTCGATGCGGCCGATACCGCCGTCCAGCGCCATCGCCGCCACCAGCAGGGTGGCGCCGATCATGATCGGCACTTCCTGGCGGATGATCTGCTCGTGCACCAGCAGCGGCGCCACCAGCGCGGAAATCCCCAGGATCAGCAGGATGTTGGCGATGTTGCTGCCGACGACGTTGCCGATCGCCAGATCGGATGAGCCGGATAGGGCGGCGCCGACCGACACCGCCATTTCCGGCGCGCTGGTGCCGAACGCGACCACGGTGAGGCCCACCACCAGCGGCGAGATGCCCCACGACACCGCCAGCCGCGAAGCGCCGCGCACCATGGCCTCGGCGCCGATGATCAGCGCCATCAGCCCGAGCACGAACATCGACACCTGCATCAGCATGGTTGTTACAGCCCCGCGGCGGCCTTGAGTTCGGCCGCCTTGTCGGTCACTTCCCAGGTGAAGTCGGGCTCGTCGCGGCCGAAGTGGCCGTAGCTCGCGGTGCGGGTGTAGATCGGCCGCAAGAGGTCGAGCATCTGGATGATGCCCTTGGGGCGCAGGTCGAAATGACGCTCGATCAGCTCGACGATCTTGGCTTCGGGGATCTTGTTGGTGCCGAAGGTGTCGACCATCATCGAAGTCGGCCTGGCGACGCCGATGGCGTAGGAGACCTGCACCAGGCACTTGTCGGCCAGCCCCGCGGCGACGACGTTTTTCGCCACGTAGCGCCCGGCATAGGACGCCGAACGGTCGACCTTGGACGGGTCCTTGCCGGAGAACGCGCCGCCGCCGTGCGGGGCCGCGCCGCCGTAGGTGTCGACGATGATCTTGCGGCCGGTGAGGCCTGCGTCGCCCATCGGCCCGCCCACCACGAAGCGTCCGGTGGGGTTGACCAGGTAGCGCGTGTCGGCGGTCAGCATGCCTTTCGGCACCACCGGCTTGATGATCTCCTCGATCACCGCCTCGGTCAGCACGGCGTGCGAAACCTCGGGATGATGCTGGGTCGACAGCACGATGGTGTCGATCGAATGCGGCTTGCCGTCGACGTAGCGGATCGACACCTGCGACTTGGCGTCCGGGCGCAGCCACGGCAGGCGGCCGTCCTTGCGCAACTCGGACTGGCGCTCGGTCAGCCGGTGCGCGAGATGGATCGGCATCGGCATCAGCACCGCGGTTTCGTTGCAGGCATAGCCGAACATCAGTCCCTGGTCGCCAGCGCCCTGGTCGAGGAACATGCCCTCGCCCTCGTTCACGCCCTGTGCGATGTCGGGCGACTGCTTGCCGATGGTGACCATCACCGCGCAGGTGTTGTAGTCGAAGCCGACTTCGGAAGAGTCGTAGCCGATGCGCTTGATGGTCTGGCGCACGACCTGGTTGAAATCGACCACCGCCGAGGTGGTGATTTCACCGGCGATGACGCACAGACCGGTAGTCAGCAGCGTCTCGCACGCCACACGCGCATGTTTGTCCTGGGTTAGAATCGCATCGAGCACTGCGTCCGACACTTGATCCGCCATCTTGTCGGGGTGACCTTCCGATACCGACTCAGACGTAAAAATGAAATCCTTTTGCATGACTGCTCCTGTTGTCCCGGTTACTGACTGCGCAACCGGCTCGGGGGACAAACAGAGCGGCGACGCTTTAGCTGTATTTGTATCCCGCCCGCAAGTTGTCATGATTAACGCGGCGGCTCAAACCCGGATGTCTGGAACATCCGGTCCGGCATTGTGCCGCGCCACCTCCCTGCACGTCAATCCCGCGTGATGCGCCTCCTGAAACTGCTGGCCCGCCTGCCGCTGCCCGTGCTGCACGGCCTCGGCGTCGTACTGGGCTGGCTGATCTACCTGGCGCCGGGCCGCCACGCCGTGCGCCTGCGCAACAATGTGTTCGCCAGCGGCCTGTGCACGCCCGGCCGCGATTGCAAGCATCTGCTGCGCCAAAGCATCAGTGAAAGCGGCAAGGCCATCATGGAATTGCTGCCCTTATGGCTGGGGGCGGACAAGAAAGTGCTGAAATGGGTCAGGCGAACCAGCGGCTGGGAGCAGATCGACGCCGCACGCGCAGCGGGCAAGGGCGTGATCCTGGTTGCGCCACACATCGGCTGCTTCGAAATCATCGGCCAGTATTTCGGTTCGCTGCATCCTTTCACCATCATGTACAAACCCTCGCCCCAGCCGGTGCTGGATACGCTGATGCTGGCCGGACGCCAGCGCGGCCAAACGAAACTGGTGCCCGCCGACATGTCGGGCGTGCGCGGTTTGCTGGCGGCGCTCAGGCGCCGCGAGGGCATCGGCATCCTGCCTGACCATGTGGCCAGCAGCGGCGATGGCGTATGGGCGCCGTTCTTCGGCCGCCCGGCCTACACCCCGACGCTGGTCGCCAGCCTGCAGCGCAAGACCGGCGCCGCGGCTTTTTTCGTCGCGGCGGAGCGCCTGGGCTGGGGGCGCGGTTACCACCTGCATGTTTATCCGCTGGACGATGCGCTGCCGGAGGAGAAAACCGCCGCGGCCATTCGCATCAACCAGGGCGTTGAGGCGGTCGTCAGGCATTTCCCGGCGCAATACATGTGGACCTACAACCGCCACAAACGGCCGGGCGGCGTCGCGCTTCCAGGCGCACCTGCGTCTACGCTGTGCTGATGCTGTTGCTAAAACTGCTGGCGCGCCTGCCGCTGCCCGTGCTGCACGGCCTCGGCATCGGGCTGGGCTGGCTGATCTACCTGGCGCCAGGCCGCCATTCCGCGCGCATGCGCAACAACCTGCTCGACAGCGGCCTGTGCACGCCCGGCGCCGATTGCGGGCGCCTGCTGCGCCAGGCCATCGGCGAGTCAGGCAAGGCCGTCGTCGAGTTGCTGCCGGTGTGGCTGCGCCCGTACGACAAGGTGCTGAAACTGGTCAAGGGTGCGCCCGGCTGGGAACACATCGATGCCGCGCGCGCCGCCGGCAAGGGGGTGATCGTCATCGCGCCGCATATCGGCTGCTTCGAGATGATCAACCAGTATTACGCCGCGCGGCACCCGTTCACCGCCATGTACAAGCCACCGCGCCAGCCGGTGCTGGATGCGCTGATGCTGGCCGGTCGCCAGCGCGGGCAGGCGACGCTGGTGCCGACCGACCTGTCGGGCGTGCGCGCCCTGCTGGCAGCATTGAAGCGCCATGAGGGCATCGGCATCCTGCCCGACCAGGTGGCGACCGGCGGCGATGGGGTATGGGCGCCCTTCTTCGGCCGCCCCGCCTACACGCCGACGCTGGTTGCCAGCCTGCAGCGCAAGACAGGCGCAGCGGCATTTTTCGTTGCGGCCGAGCGATTGAGCTGGGGACGCGGTTATCGCCTGCACGTGATGCCGGTGGAGGACGCCCTGCCGGCGGACAAGGCCGCAGCAGCCATGCGCATCAACCAGGGGGTGGAACAGGTGGTGCGCCGCTTCCCGGCGCAATACCTGTGGAGCTACAACCGCCACAAGCGCCCCGGCGGCGTCGCGCTGCCGGACGCCCCGCCGGAAGCATGACGCGCCCCAACGCCACCAAGCTGCTGCGCGCCTCACTGCTCCCGGCCTGGCTCGGCGTGGGTTGCCTGTGGCTGCTGCACTGGCTGCCGCTGCCGCTGCAGGCGGCGCTGGGCAACGCCGTCGGCGGACTGCTGGCGCTGCTGCCCGGGCGGCGACGGCACGTCGCCGCCACCAATCTGGCCTTGTGTTTTCCAGATACCCCGAAAGCGCTGCGGCGCCGCTGGCTGCGGCAGACCTTCCAGGCATCGGTGCGCGCGCTGCTCGAACACGGCGTGCTGTGGTGGGGATCGGAAGCGCGGCTGCGCCGCCTGATCAGGATCGACAATCCGGAGGCCGCGCGGGGTGACGGCAAGCGCCCGGTGATCTGGCTGGCGCCGCATTTTGTCGGGCTCGACATGGGCGGCGTGCGGCTGACCATGGACCACCATATCGCCTCGATGTACGCGCCGGCCAGGAATCCGGTCGCCGACAGGTTCATGCGGCGCGGGCGCACCCGTTTTTCGGACATCGTCCTGATCTCACGCCGCGAAGGGATCAAGGCGACCCTGCAGACAATCAAATCGGGGCTGCCGTTTTACTACCTGCCGGATCAGGACCATGGCCGCCTCAATGCCGTGTTCGCGCCCTTTTTCAGCGTTTCGGCCGCCACCGTTTCGGCGCTGCCGCGCCTGGCCAAACTCACCCATGCCCAGATCATCCCGGTCGTCACGCGCCAGCTGCCCTGGGGGCGCGGCTACGCGGTGCGGTTCTACCCACCGTGGGAAAACTATCCAAGCGACGACCTGGAAGCCGACGTTGCGCGCATGAATGCGTTCATCGAGGATCGCATCCGCGAGATGCCGCCGCAGTACCTGTGGCTGCACCGCCGCTTCAAGACCCGTCCGGTGGGCGAACCCAGCCTCTATGAATGACGCGCAGCCCAGCGTGCAGCGGCTGACGGCGGCCGACGTCGACGCTGTCAGCGCACTGGCAAAAACGGTGTGGCAGGCCACCTATCCGCCGCTGATTCCACAGGCGCAGATCGACGCCATGCTGGCCGACCGCTATGCGCCGCAGCGCGTCCGCGAGCAGCTCGGCGATCCGCGCCAGGCCTGGTGGGTGGCGCGGCGGGAACATGTGCTGGCCGGCTTTGCCCACGCCCTCCTCGACGAATCGGACTGCAAGCTCGACAAGCTCTACGTACATCCTGCGCAGCAGCGTCGCGGCATCGGCGCCGCGCTGCTGCGGGCGGTCGAGGACTGGGCGCGCCGGCAGCAGGTTCGCCGTCTGTGGCTGCAGGTCAACCGCGGCAATACCCAGGCAATTGCCGCCTACGAAAAATACGGCTTCCGCGTTGTCGATTCGCGCGTGTTCGAACTCGGCGGCGGTTTCGTGATGGACGATCACCTGATGGAGAAACGGCTGTGAATTTCAAAAATCCCGGCGACGATGCCCTGCGTGCCCTGCTGAAAACGGTCAGAACCATCGCCGTGGTCGGCCTGTCGCCGCAGCCCGCGCGGCCGAGCTACCGGGTGGCGCAGGCGATGCAACGCTACGGCTACCGCATCGTCCCGGTGCGCCCGCTGGTGGGCGCGGTGCTGGGCGAAAAGGCCTACGCAAGCCTCACCGACATCCCCTTTGCGGTCGATCTGGTCGATGTGTTTCGCGCGCCCGAGCACGTGCCGGCTATCGTCGACCAATGCCTGGCGCTACACTTGCCGACAATCTGGATCCAGGAAGGCATCGTTGTCGACGCCGCCGCGCGCGCGGCGCAGGCCGGCGGCATGACGGTGGTGATGGATCGCTGCATCTTGAAGGATTACGTCAGGTTAATGACCGCATGAAATTACGCTTCACCAAAATGCACGGCCTCGGCAACGACTTCGTCGTGTTCGACGGCATCAACCAGGCCGTCGCGCTCACCCCCGAGCAATGCCGCCGCATTGCCGACCGCCACTTCGGGATCGGCTGCGACCAGATCCTGCTGGTCGAGGCGCCGACGCGCGCCGACGTCGACTTCCGCTACCGCATCTTCAATGCCGACGGCAGCGAGGTGGAGCAGTGCGGCAACGGCGCCCGCTGCTTCGTGCGCTTCGTGCACGACCACGGACTCACCGACAAGACTGCGATCCGCGTGGAAACCGCCGCCAGCGTGATCGAACCGCGCCTGCTCGACAATGGCCTGGTGCGGGTGAACATGGGGGTGCCGCGCTTTGCGCCGGCCGAGATCCCGTTCGCCGCTGAAGCCGAGGCATTGACCTATCCGCTCAAAATCGGACAGCACGTGCTTGAGATCGCGGTGCTGTCGATGGGCAATCCGCACGCGGTACTGCGGGTGAACGACCTCGACAGCGCGCCGGTGGACATCCTCGGCGCCGCCATCGAGTCGAATTCACGCTTCCCGCAGCGGGTCAACGCCGGCTTCATGCAGGTGCTCACCCCGCACGACATCCGCCTGCGCGTGCACGAACGCGGCGCCGGCGAAACCCTGGCCTGCGGCACCGGCGCCTGCGCCGCTGCCGTCGCCGGCATCCGCCAGGGCTGGCTCGCCAGCCCGGTCAGCGTGCACACGCGCGGCGGCGACCTCATCATCGAATGGACCGGCGACGGCCAGTCCGTTTACATGACCGGGCCTGCCGAAACCGTATTTGAAGGAGAACTTGAGCTCACATGAACACCCACAGCGACATGCAGCCCGAACACATCGCCGAATTTCTGATGCGGCATCCCAATTTCTTCAACGACTTCCCCACCCTGCTGGCGGAGTTGCACATTCCGCATCCGCATGGCACCCACGCGGTGTCGATGAGCGAGCGCCAGCTGATCGCGATGCGCGACAAGGTGCGGATGCTGGAAAACAAGCTGGCCGAGCTGATCCAGTTCGGCGAGGAAAACGACG
>JAHJNP010000178.1 GCA_018820745.1 Gammaproteobacteria bacterium | reverse complement strand
GCGTTCTGGAACGCGCCGGTGGACCTCGCCGACCACGCCACCCGCGCGGTGCAGACCGCGCTCGACATGCAGGCGGCGCTCGCGCAGCTGAACCGGGAGTTCGCCGCGCGCGGCTGGCCCGAGGTGAAGATCGGCGTCGGCGTCAACACCGGGCGCATGAGCGTCGGCAACATGGGTTCCGAATTCCGCATGGCCTACACCGTGATGGGCGACGCGGTGAATCTCGGCTCGCGCCTGGAGGGCATCACCAAGCAGTACGGCATCGGCATCCTGGTCACCCAGGCCACGGTCGAGGCCGATCCCGTTCACGCCTTCATGAAGGTCGACGACGTGCGCGTCAAGGGCAAGGAAACCCCGGTGGCGATCTATGAACCGCTGGGGCCGAAAGACGGTCTCGCCGATGCGGTGCGCCAGGACGCCACCGAGTTCGAAGCTGCGTTTGCACGCTATCAGGCGCAGGACTGGGACGCCGCCGAAGCGGCGCTCACCGCGCTCACCGCCCGCGCGCCGCGCACGCTGTACGATATCTACCTCGAACGCATCGCGCATTTCCGCGAAGTGCCGCCGCCCGCTGACTGGGACGGCGTGTTCGTCTACACCACCAAATAGCCACGATAAAACAGCGATGAAACTCACCATCCTCGGTTGCAGCGGCGGCATCGGCAGCGGGCGCCACACCACCTGCCTCAAGGTCGACGACGACGTGCTGATCGACGCCGGCACCGGCATCACCACACTCGACTTCGAGCAGCTGCTGGCGATCGATCACGTTTTCCTCACCCATGCCCATCTCGACCACACGCTGGGCCTGCCGCTGCTGCTCGACAGCGTCGGCGACCTGCGTGCCACTCCGCTGACGGTGCATGCGCTGCCCGAAGTGCTGGCGGTCTTGTCCACGCACCTGTTCAACTGGCATTTGTGGCCGGATTTTCGCCAGATTCCGAGTGTCCAGTCGCCGTGGATGCGGTTTGCACCCCTGGACTTCGGCGAGGCGCTCACGCTGAAGGGGCGGACATTCAGGCCGTTGCCGGTGAATCACGTGGTGCCGGCGTGCGGCGTCCAACTGACCACGGCAACGGGGAGCCTGGCGTTCAGCGGCGACACCACGCACAGCGACGCCTTCATCGCCGCGCTCAACGCCATTCCCGACTTGCGCCACCTCATCATCGACACTTCGTTCGAGAACGCACTGGTCGGCATCGCGCAGGCGTCGAAGCATCACTGGCCGGATTCGCTGGCGGCGGAACTCAAGCACTTGACCGTGCGCCCCGAGGTCTGGATCACCCACCTGAAGCCGGGCAACGAATCGGCGATCATGAACGAATTGCGCGAGGCGGCGCCGGACTGGGGCGTGGAAGCTTTGCTGCAGGGGCAGGTGATTGTTCTGGAATGAACCGAATGATCTCCCCGGGCTATATCAGCCATTCCGGGGATTGTGCGTTTACGGCCAAACAGTGCCAATAAGGGAAGCAGCATTGCTATCAGCCACAGCGTCGCAGGCTCAGGCACTCTTGAGATTCGTGCTCCCCGTTCATGAATGGAAATGTCGCGTCCAGCTTTCAGTTGTATTTCGCCGAATGTTAAGGGCCCGCAAGCTGGGTAGCATGCCTCCCCATCCGCTGTAAGGGTGCTAGTCGCCAACTCGCCGGAGAGCAAAAGCGTATTCGCGCTGAGCGAAATGCTTTCCGCCAGGATCGATCCTGTCACATGAATTTGTTCCGGCGTTTCCAATTCAAGCTTGATTCCGGGGGCGTCGATTCTCCCTGCGATCGCAATGTCACCTTGCGAAAGTAACTTCACACGCTGCGTCATCGGATCGAAGCGCAGCGTGATGCCGGCGCCAAGGTCAATCAGGGAGAAGTCGAAGATGCCATCAGCACGATAGGGCAGGATGTAATCCGCGTCAGGTGCAAGCGGGCCGTCGACGCCTGAAAGGGTCGGCACAGATGCAGGGATGGAAGGCCCAGGCAGGCCGTTCGAGCCCTTGCTGATAAGGATTGACGCTCCGGAAGGGGCAGCCGAACTCAGGCTGAGCATCAGCGTCAGGACACGAATCCACTTGCGCACGGCTGTTTCTCCTCAGGTCAGGCGGAGCTTACAGGCGTGGTCATGACACGGCGATGTGCGGGCTATGGTCCGTTCGGCGGATGCAGCCCTGCCTGCTGCAGCTTGAATCACAAATGCAGGCTTGCCGACCTCTCCCGGAGTGCAAAGCTCGCCAGGTCGCTCTCAAATTCCGCCTCGCTCAAACCTTCAAACGCCTCCCGGCTGAACAGCGTGACGGCGCCGGCCATTTCGCTCCAGCCATAGCCGCGGCAGCGGGCATCCAGCCTGATGCTGTCCTGCGGCACGCGGGCGACGAGGTGCAGGCAGTCCTTGCTGTAGACGAGGTTGTAGGGCGTGTTCTGCTGGTGCAGCCGGTCGAGCTCGAACCAGGCTTCGGCAGGGTCGGTGAGGCGCTGGCAGGGCAGCGGGTAGGGCCGGGGGCCGCCGTTGTGGGCAAAGCGGCGATCCAGCATCGGCGGGGGGCTCGCCGGCACGAAACTCTGGAAGTGCAGATGGTTGACCGATGCGCCGGCGCCCAGGCTGTTGTAGCCCAGGCAGAGGCCGGACACGCCGGATTGTGCACAGAGGTCCCAGGCCCAGCCATGCAGTGCCGGAGTGAGGCATTGTGGCATTTCGCGTACCGGTTCCGGCACCAGCAGGCCGTGCAGGCGGGCGAAAGGGAATTTGTTGTAGAGCAGGCGTGCAGGCGTGCCGCCGAGTTCGCCTTCCCAAAGGATTTCCTTGCCGAGGAAGGACTTGTTGAAATGAAAGCCGGTCGGGTCGAAGGGGCGCAGCAGGCTTTCGAATTTCACCCCGCTGGTGCGCGGCGGGCGCAGGGCGCGGATGGGGTTGAACATCACGTCCCAGGGGCCAGTGCGGCGGCTTTCCAGCGTTTTCACGTGTTCGTGACCGATGGCTTGCAGCTTGAGAAAAACCAGCACGTCGTCGTCCGGCTCGTCCAGGGTGTGGCCGCGCCTGAGCGCGTCGGTGATGCCGGCGGCGAGTTCGTCATGATGGGCGGCCAATGCGGGCGAGAGGCGTGCCCATAGGCCAGCATCGTAGGCAGCATTGGCCAGCACGAGGATGTGGACGCCGAGGCCGGTGTGGTCTTCCAGCATGTTGGCGAGTCCGTCGGCAAAGCCTTGTTCCAGCGCGGCCGGCGAGGTGAACGGGGAAGGTAGCAGAGACATACGGTTGGGGCACGACGGAGGTCAATCCCGTATGGTGCCATCCCGCGGCGGCGGCGGGCATTCAGGTTTTTTGGGCAGTGCGGGGCGCCGCTTATAGCTCGCCGTTGGCGCCGGCGCGCGTCGAATTCTCCATGTCAGGCGTGGGTGCGACGAGGCTTTCCAGCGCCGCCAGCTCGGCAGCGGCGCCGGCAAAATCGCCGCCTTGCACGCTGGCCTCGATGCGTGCGGCGCCCGCCTGGATTTCGCTGGCCATCACGCTGGCCGCAGCGCCCTTGAGGGCATGGGCTTCCTTGCGGCATGGCCCGGCCTGGCCTTGCTCGATGCACTGTTTCAGCGCAGCCAGGCTGGCTGCGGTGGTGCTGAGAAAGACCGCTTCCAGCTCCTTCACCAGCCCGGGATTGCCAGGGTAACGCGCGTGCAGGGCCTGCAGGTCGAGCAGCGGGACGCTGCCGGCTGCCGGCACGGCCGCCGGCAGCCATTGCAGGAGCAGGGCTGCCAGCGCCGCCTCGGTGTAGGGTTTGCTCAGGTAATCGTTGGCCCCGGCTGCGAGGCAGGCTTCGCGGAAGCCGGCGTTGGCATTCGCGGTCAGCGCGATGATGGGGATGTGGCGGGTGCCCGTCGGCAGGCGGCGAATCTGCCGGGTGGCCTCCAGGCCATCCATTTCCGGCATTTGCCAATCCATCAGCACCAGATCGAAGTCGTCCTTTTCCAGCAGCGCCAGTGCTTGCGTGCCATCGGCGGCCAGGGCGTACTGCAGGCCCAGTTCGCGCAGCTGGTGTGCCAGCATTTTCTGGTTCACGGGATGGTCTTCCACGACCAGGATGCGCCCCTGCAGCTGCATGGCGGTCTGGGCAGGCAGTTCAACCGGCGGCAAGGTGGTGGTCGGCAGGCGCAACGCCAGGGTGAAACGGCTGCCTTGGCCGGGGGTGCTCTCGACCTTGAGTTGCCCCCCCATCAGTTCGGCCAGCTGGCTGCTGATCGCGAGCCCCAGTCCGGTGCCGCCGTAGCGACGCGTGGTCGACGAATCCGCCTGTGAAAAGGCCTGGAACAGGCGTGCCTGCGTTTCGGCACTGATCCCGATCCCGCTGTCCCGCACGCTGAACCGGCAATCGACCGTGCCGTCCGCCGCTTCGAAGGTGGCGAGCAGCTCAATCTCGCCGTGATGGGTGAACTTGATGGCATTGTCGACCAGGTTGAGCAGGATCTGGCGGATGCGGGTGGGGTCGCCCAGCAGGGCGGGGGGCGAATTGTCGGGGAGCGTCAGCGTCAGGCGCAGTTTTTTTTCCATCGCGTGTGCCTGGAACAGTGCGACCACGCTCTGTGTCAATGCGACCGGCGAAAAGGCAATCGCTTCGATGGTCAGTTTTCCTGCCTCGATCTTGGAGAAGTCGAGGATGTCGTTGATGATGGTGAGCAGGTTTTCCGCCGAGCTTTTCAGGGTGGCTGCATATTCGCGCTGGCGGCCGTCGAGCGGCGTTTTCAGCAGCAGCCCGCTCATGCCCAGAATGCCGTGCATCGGGGTGCGGATTTCGTGGCTGACGTTGGCGACGAACGCCGACTTGGCGTGTGCCATCTGGAGAGCGGCCACGCGTGCGGACTCCTGGGC
>JAHJNP010000177.1 GCA_018820745.1 Gammaproteobacteria bacterium | reverse complement strand
TCATCGCGCGCTCCAGCGGCTGGGTTCTCTCGATGTAGCGGGTGATCTCGGCGCGCAGTTCCTGCTCAGCCTGTTCCACCGCCGCGCGGCGCGCCTTCGGCAGCGCCAGCACCTCATCCTCGGTGAGCACCTGCCCCTTCTTGCCGGTGAGCGTGAACACCATGCGCCCTTCCTCGCGATGCAGCGAAAAACTGTGTGCCTCGGCAAACGCCGACAGTTCGGCATAGTGCCGCGCCACATCCTGCTTCCACGCGGCCTCGATGCGATCGCTCTCGGCCTTGTAGTCCTGCCCTTCCAGCCGCTGCGGGATTTCGCCTTGCAGGGTCTTCACCGCCTGCGCCAGCGACTGGCGCAGCAGCCGCCCCTCGCCCGCCGGCAAGCGCAGCGCCAGCGGTCGCTCCGGTGCATCGAAGTTGTGCAGGTAGCAAAGGTCGGGCGGCACCCGCCTGCTTGCCGCCACCTCGTGCATCGCCTGCTTGAGCAGCGAGGAACGGCCGCTGCCGACTTCGCCGAGCACGAACAGGTTGTAGTTGGGCTGCTCCATGCCCAGGCCGAAGCGGGCGGCCGCCGCGGCGCGCGCCTGCCCGATCCACGGCAGCGGTTCGGCCAGCAATTCGGAGGTATCCGCAAATCCCAGCGAGGCGGGGTCGAGGGTCAATCTGAGGTCGGCTGGGGACAAAATGGCAATCGGCATGGCGTGGGTTCTGGCCTGTGATGGTTACTGGATTATTGCGCAAGACCGGCTGAACGGCCCGATTCATGGCCCAGCAGGCCGGCCCACTGCGCCTGGCTGTGCAGGTAGCGCGCCCGCAGGCTTGCCGCGTTCTCGCGCAGCACATCGGCAGGCACGGCCAGTGCCTGCCGCAGCGCGGGCTCGACCTGGGCAGGCGCCACGCTGCGCGGGATCGCATCAGGCTCCCAGGTTTCGGCAAAGGCGGCCCGCTTGTCGGGGCGCCGGCCCTGCTGCGGCGGCATCAGGCTGACCCGCGGCAGGCCGTAGGCCAGCGCGACGATGCGGCCATGCAGACTGCTGCTCACCACGCCGCGACTGGCAGCAATGAGGGCGCAGATGTCCCACAGATGCAGCGACGGGAACAGGCGCGCCGTGCCGGGCGGCAGGCGGCGCTGCAGGTTTTCGTAGAGCGCCGGATCGTCATGCCACGGCGCCGCGCCGGCGCGGAACAGCACCAGGCCCAGCCCGGTCGCGGCAGCCGCCCGCGACAGACCGTGGGCCAAGGCATCCAGACTGGCGTCGTCGGCAAAATCGGCGCTGAACTGGCACGCCAGGTATCCGTGCGGGAAGGCATCCTGGATGGCCATTGCCGCGCCCTGCTGCCGGCGCCGGCGAATCAGCTCGCCGAAACAGTCCACCACCATCACCGCCGGATCGGGGCACAGCGGCGCGTCGATCCCTTCCGCCCGCAGCGCCGCCTGGGTGACGTGGTCGCGCACGCTGAGCCAGTCCGCCTGCCCGAGCGCCGCCTTCACTTCGGCCCGCTGCGCCGCCGCCAGGAAATCCCACTCGACCCCGCCGACGGCGTTGAAGACCAGCTTGCCGCCCGCCGCCAGCGCGTCACGCCCGACGACGTACGGCATGCCGCGCGAGGTGCCGAGCTGGCGCGCAGCCCACGCGGCGGCAGCCGACGGGTCGTCGCCGTAGCGCGCGATGGCGTCAGCCGCCGCGGCCGGTTCGAGCAGCATGACCGCGGCCTGCCACGCGCTGCAGGTCAGCAGCTCGCCGCCGGCGTGAATCAGCAGCGGCGCCAGCGCGGTGAGCGGCTTCACCCGGTGGCCGCCGACGGCACGCAGATCGCGCGCCGCCAGCCCGGCGAATCCGAACGCCTGCCCCGGCAGCAGCGCCGCCAGCAGATGCGGGAACAGCAGGTCGCCGAAGTTGTGGCGGTCGAAGGCGCCGAAGAGGCTCGGCGGGTGATTCGCTTTCATCGTCGTTGCAGCCCGACTGATGGTATTGGGGTCATTCAAGCTTATCCTTGGATTCGCACGCTTCGCACGACATTCGAACAAAATCGACCGCGCAACGCCAGATGAAACCCGCCCAGCCTTCCTTCTTCGTCCTCATCGCGCTCATCGGCGGCCTCGCCATCTTCAGCTCCACGCTGTCGAAGACGCCGGTGCTGCCGCTGTTCGCCGCCGCGCTCAACGCCACGCCCGCCGAAATCGGCTGGATCGTCATGGCCTCGACGATCCCCGGCATCCTCATCAGCTATCCCGCCGGCGCGCTGTCCGACCACCTCGGCAAGCGGCGCGTGCTGCTGGCCTCGCTGGTCGTGTTCGCCAGCGCGCCCTTCCTCTACCTGGTGATCGAAACCGCCTGGCAGCTAATGGCGGTGCGCTTCTACCACGGCTTCGCCACCGCGATCTTCGGCACCGTGGCGAGCGCGGCGATCGCCGAGCGCTACAGCGCCGACCGCGCGGCGCGGCTGTCCACCTATTCCTCGGTCACTATCGTCGGCCGTTCCATCGCGCCCTTTCTGGGCGGCGCGCTGATTTCGCTGGCGAGCTTTGGCGCGGTGTACATCGCCTGCGCGATCGCCGGCGTGCTGGCGCTGGCGGCCGGCCTGCTGCTGCGCGACCATGAGCCGAAGTCGACGACCAAACTGGAACTGCCGCATTTCTGGTCGAGCCTCGTCACCGTGCT
>JAHJNP010000176.1 GCA_018820745.1 Gammaproteobacteria bacterium | reverse complement strand
GGTGACGATGGTCCAGCCGTCCGACATCTGGCGGATATCGCGGCGGCCGGCGTTGATCATCGGTTCGATGGTGAAGGTCATGCCCGGCTCCAGCATCAGGCCGGTGCCGGCCTTGCCGTAATGCAGCACCTGCGGGTCTTCGTGGAAATCCTTGCCGATGCCGTGGCCGCAGAATTCGCGCACCACGCTGTAGCCGTGGCTTTCAGCGAAGCGCTGGATGGCGTGGCCGATGTCGCCCAGGCGGGCGCCGGGCTTGACGTGGGCGATGCCGACCCACATCGCTTCATAGGTGATCTGGATCAGCCGCTTGGCCTGGATCGACACGTCGCCCACCGCGAACATGCGGCTGGTGTCGCCGTGCCAGCCGTCCTTGATCACGGTGATGTCGAGGTTCACGATGTCGCCGTTTTTCAGCAGCTTGTCGCTCGGCACGCCGTGGCACACCTGATTGTTGACCGAGGTGCAGATCGACTTGGGGTAGGGCGCGTGGCCGGACGGCGCGTAATTCAGCGGCGCCGGGATGGTGCCCTGCACGTTCACCATATAGTCGTGGCACAGCCGGTCGAGTTCGCCGGTGGTGACGCCGGGTTTGACGAAGGGCGTGATGTAGTCGAGCACTTCCGAGCCGAGTCGGCCCGCAACGCGCATGCCTTCGATTTCGGCGCCGGTTTTGATGGTGACGGTCATGTATCGGGTAGGTGAAAATAAAGACGCATTCTAGCGCGCCCGGCAGGCGCCGGAAAAACGTGCCAGCGAGAGGCAATCAAAAGGGGACGCATTGCGGCGTCCCCCGTTGTGTGGTCAGCCGGGCAATACGCCCGGCAGTTCGCGTTTACTGCATCGACGGCAGGCCGCTCCCCTGGCGCATCTGCTCATGGTTTCCGTAGCGATTTTCGTTGCGGTTTTCATGGCGCAGGGCGTCGCCGGCTTGCGGGCCGGCGCGCTTGTGGATACGTTCCTGGACCCGATCCTGGCTCCGGGTTTCGGTGCGCTGGGCATGCACTGCGCTGCTGGCGCCGCCGCTGCCCATGCCGCCCCCCATGCCACTACCGCCGCCGCCCTTGGCGTAGGCCGCGCCGCTGGCGAGGCTGGCGGCAATCAAAACCAGGGAAATAACTTTCAGTGATTTCATCTTTAAAATGCTCCTTGAAGCGTGGATTGATTTACCGACCTCGCCGTCCTGCAGCATTGCCCGTGCCTGCACCTGCTGCAGCAGCACCCCCTGATCCTGCAGCACTGCCCGCCCCCCTCATCTCCTGATGACGATGTTCGTAACCGGCCCCATAAGGCAGGCTGGTCGGGCGGGCAGTTGCATTCGACCCGTCCCCGCTCTGGACGGGCGCCCGCAAGTTGCGCAGCACCGCCTCATCAGTCTGCCCGTCGGCCGGTGCGTGCAGCGGCACGTCCCGGGGCAGGGACAGATTGAGCGGGCGGGCTTGCCTGGCGGGCGCCTTTTCCGGACCGGCCTCAACCCAGCCCGGCAACACCAGGGTCAGGACAGACGGCAACAGGATCAGATGAAGACGAGGCATGAGCGGATTCCGGATTGAGGTTCGAGGTTCGTTTGCGCCATCACTATTAACAGCGTGGAACGGATTCTGGGCGCGCGCGGTGGCTGGGGTATGTCCACAAAGTAGCGCCGCGTGACAGTGTGTGTCGGTGTGTGTCTATCCGCCAGGGGGCGCCCGTAAGTAGGGTAGGATGTTTCAGGGCTGCATGCCGCCCTGGGCTGGGGTTGGCGCCCGCGCCCGCTTGGGGGGAACCGGCTTGTGTAACCCAGAACCTGTCCGATGATTAATTTGATGCAAGTGAGCAAATCCGATTCCTGTCGAACCGCCGTATCGAGGCCTGGGGCGTGCCCGTGGTGAAGGGTGCATCGGCCCGCATTCTGGTGGTGGATGATGATCCGGGCATGCGGACATTGCTGGAGTCCTATCTGTGCGACAGCGGGTTCACCGTGGCAACGGCGATGGATGGCGCGGCCATGTGGCAGGCACTGGAACGGGAGATGCCAGATGCCATCGTGCTTGACCTGATGATGCCCGGCGAGGATGGGTTGTCGCTGGCGCGCAGGCTGCGCAGCCAGTCGAATGTGCCCATCCTCATGCTGTCGGCGCGTGGCGAGGAAATCGACCGTGTGGTCGGGCTGGAAATGGGCGCCGACGACTATCTGGCCAAACCGTTCAGCCCGCGCGAGTTGCTGGCCCGCCTGCGGGCGCTGCTGCGGCGCAGCCTGGGGCAGCAGGAACCCGGGCCGCAGGCGCCTCACCCCGCGTTCGGCCCGTATCAGCTCGATGTCGCCAGCCACCGGCTGACCCGGGATGGTGCCGAAGTGAAGTTGTCGACCGCCGAATTCGCCCTGCTGCGCATCTTCATCGAGCATCCGTTGCGGGTCATGTCGCGCGACACCCTGATCGACATGCTGAAGGGCTACGAGCGCAATCCGTTCGACCGCAGCGTCGACACCCGCGTCACCCGGTTGCGGCGCAAGATCGAGCCCAACCCCGGCGAGCCGGTGTATATCCGCACCGTGCGTGGCGAGGGTTATCTGTTCAATCCCCGCGGCGGCGAGGCGTGAGGCTGTCGTCGCGCCTGAGCCTGACGCAGCAGAACGCCCTGCTGCTGGTGGCGTTTTTGATCGCGTTTGAACTGGTGACGGCGACCGCCACCGCCTATTTCCTCATGCTGCCGATGGCGCGGCGCTCGGCGGCCGATCTGGCCGGCTTGATGACCCTGTCGGCGCAGACCTGGAGCGAACTGCCGCCGGTCACCCGTCCCGCTTTCGAAATCGAACTGGCGCGTTCGCATGCGCTGGCGCTGCGCGCCGACCCCCCCGAGGGCGCAGAAGCCCCTGAGTGGCGCGAGCCCTACCTGAAGTTTCTGGTGGAGGCACTGGGCGAGCGTCTGGGGGAACCGGTAACCAGTTCACGCGAGCTGGTCGGGGACAATGAATGGTTCTGGGTGTCGCTGCCTTCCGGTGGCGGCCGTCTTTCGGTGGGCTTGCCGCACAGCCGCATCGGCCCGCGCCCGATCCATGCCCTGCTGGTTTCGCTGGCCGGCGGTGCCCTGCTGGCCCTGCTTGCGGCCTGGTGGCTGGCGCGCCGCACCACGCGCCCGCTGCAAAGGTTGCAGCTGGCGGTGACCTCGCTGGGGCGCGGGCAGACGCCGGAGCGCCTGCCCGAAACCGGCCCACGGGAAATCGCCGCCTTGAGCCGCCGTTTCAACGAGATGGCGAAACAGGTGGAAGACCTGCTCGCTGCCCGCACCGTACTGCTGGCCGGCGTCTCGCACGACCTGCGCACGCCGCTGGCACGGTTGCGGCTGGCAGTGGAAATGCTGGTGCGCAAGCCCGGCCCGGAGCTGGCGGCGCAGGTGGAAGGCGACATCGAGGCAATGGACCGCCTGATCGGCGACGTGCTGACGCTTGCGCGCGGCTTGGGTCACGAAGCCAATCAGCGGGTGGCGTTGCCCGCGTTGCTGGTCGACTTGGTGCGCGCCACCCCCGGCGCGGCCGACCGGGTGCGGATCGAGGCGGCCGATATCACGCTTGAGGTGCCTGCCGGCGCGCTGCGCCGCATCCTTGCCAACTTGCTGGAGAACGCGCTGCGCTATGGCGGCGGCCAGCCGGTGAGCTTGCGTGCCGAGGTCGCGGACGGCATCTGCCGCATCGGCGTGCTCGATCGTGGACCGGGAATCCCCCCGGCCGAGCGGGAGGCGGTGTTCCGCCCGTTCCACCGCCTGGAAGCCTCGCGCAGTGTCAGCACCGGTGGCTCCGGGCTGGGGCTGGCCATCGTGCGGCAGCTGGCGTCGGCGCAAGGCTGGGAGGTCGGCCTGCAGGGCCGTGCTGGCGGCGGCCTGGCAGTGTGGCTGAAAATCCCCCTGTTACCGGGCGTGGCGGGTGCGCCTTGAAATAAGCGCCCGTTCGAATTAGAATCGCGGGCTGTCTGAAATGGTTCGGACAAATTCGCACACCTGTCATTAAAGGGTGGCGGCGCGTTCAGATGAAGCTAACGCGCGGCTGCTGACGGGTGGAGGCTCAACCCTTTAGGAGATCTACATGTCTGTCACCATGCGTCAAATGCTGGAAGCCGGCGTCCACTTCGGACACCAGACCCGCTTCTGGAACCCCAAGATGGCTCCGTTCATTTTCGGAAACCGCAACAAGATCCATATCGTCAACCTGGAAAAAACGCTGCCGATGTTCCAGGAGGCGCAAAAATTCATCCGCCAGCTGTCTGCCAACAAGGGCAAAGTGCTGTTCGTCGGCACCAAGCGTGCCGCGCGTGACATCGTTCGCGAAGAAGCGGAGCGCGCCGGCATGCCTTACGTCGACAACCGCTGGCTGGGCGGCATGCTGACCAACTTCAAGACGGTCAAGTTGTCGATCAAGCGCCTCAACGACCTGGAGGCCGCACTGGCCGAGCCGGGCCGTTTGTCCAAAAAAGAAACCCTCACCATGCAGCGCGAAGCCGACAAGCTGAACCGCAGCCTGGGTGGCATTCGTTAAATGGGCGGCGTCCCTGACGCACTGTTCATCATCGACGTCGGCTACCAGAAGGGCGCCGTGGTCGAGGCCAAGAAGCTGGGCATTCCGGTGATCGGCGTGGTCGACACCAACAACAGCCCGGAAGGCGTGGACTACATTATCCCCGGCAACGATGACTCGGCGCG
>JAHJNP010000175.1 GCA_018820745.1 Gammaproteobacteria bacterium | reverse complement strand
TGTTGATCGGTACCAGCTCGTTGCGCAGGGCATCGTTGGGTGCGTGCAGCGACAGCGCCAGGGACACGTCGATGTGCTTGGCCAGCTGGTCGATCATCGGCACCACGCCGGAGGTGGACAGGGTCACACGGCGCTTGGAAATGCCGTAGCCCAGGTCGTCCATCATCAGGTGCATGGCGGCGACCACGTTGTCGAAGTTGAGCAGCGGCTCACCCATGCCCATCATCACCACGTTGGTCACCGGGCGGTCGGAAATTTCGCCTGCGCCGTGATTGGGCACGCTGTGATTGGGCGTGGTGCGATTCGGCACAGTCTTCAGGCTGTGATGCGCCACCCACAACTGGCCGATGATCTCGGCCACCGTCAGGTTGCGGTTGAAGCCCTGCCGCCCGGTCGAGCAGAAGGTGCACTCCAGCGCGCAGCCCACCTGCGACGACACGCACAGGGTGCCGCGGTCGTCTTCCGGGATGAAAACGGTTTCGATGCCGTTGGCGACGCCGACATCGAACAGCCACTTGCGCGTGCCGTCGGTCGAGGTGTGCGCGTAGCTGACCGCCGGCGGCGCCACCACGGCCAGCTGCTGCAGCTTCTCGCGCAGGCTTTTGGCGATGTCGGTCATCTGCGCGAAATCCGCCACCCCGGCCTGGTGCACCCAGTGGAACACCTGCCTGGCGCGAAACGGCTTCTCGCCGAGTTCAGCGAACCAGGCGGTCAGTCCTTCGAGGTCGAAATCAAGCAGGTTTTGCGGCATGCGGGTGCGTTTAGCGGCCGGCGTAGACTTCGCAGGCAGGGAAGAAATAGGCGATTTCGATCGCGGCGGTTTCCGGCGCGTCGGAGCCATGCACCGCATTGGCGTCGATGCTCTCGGCGAAATCGGCGCGAATGGTGCCGGCTTCGGCCTTCTTCGGGTCGGTCGCGCCCATCAGTTCGCGATTCTTGGCAATCGCATCTTCGCCTTCCAGCACCTGCAGCACAACCGGGCCGGAAATCATGAACTCGACCAAGTCCTTGAAGAAGGGACGCTCGCGGTGCACACCGTAGAAACCTTCGGCTTCCTGGCGCGACAGGTGCTTCATCCTGGACGCCACCACCTTGAGGCCATTGCTCTCGAAGCGGCTGACGATCTTGCCGACCACATTCTTGGCGACGGCATCGGGTTTGATGATGGAAAAGGTACGCTGAACAG
This sequence comes from Gammaproteobacteria bacterium, assembly GCA_018820745.1. Lineage (GTDB taxonomy): Bacteria > Pseudomonadota > Gammaproteobacteria > Burkholderiales > Thiobacillaceae > Thiobacillus. Next base: position 1,744 of record JAHJNP010000175.1, on the reverse strand, counting down.
CCATGTGTATGCTCCGGACAAAAATTAGAAAAAACGTTTAAAAAACCATGAAAATCAGCCCGCTAGCATAACATGCCCCACCCCGGACTGTCTTGTTGCACAGCTAGTCCGCGACGCGCGGCAACAGCCCGGGCTCGCCGGACGAAGCGAGCAGATCGGCATCGAGGCCGATCCCCGCCGCCCACGCCAGCCGCCCGTCGCACCACAGCAGGGGCAGACGGTCGCGCTGCCAGGGCGGAATCGCGTGCTCCTGCAGCAGATTCTTCAGGCTGCGATGGGGGCCGCCGGCATGCAGGCGCAGGCGTTCGCCGCCCTGCCGCACCCCCAGCGTGACCTCGCCCGCGGCCAGCACGTCGCGTTTCAGGCCGGCGCCGGTCACCGCCTCCATCTGCACGCTGACCCCGGCGGCCGGCACCCAGAGCGACGCCTCGCCCTGCCAGACAACCGGCTCGGCCGGGGCGGGCGCCAGCGGCGCCAGGTACGCGCCGCCGCGAAAGCGCCACACCTCCACCGCCCCCAGCCTGACGCGCACCCGCGCATCGGCTTGCGCATCCCGCAGCTGATGCAGCGCCTCGTCGAGCCTACGCGCGCTGGGCATCGGCTGGCCATGCTGCTCAATGAAATAGCGCAACAGATTGCGCGCGCGCGGCGTCGACAGCCGCCCCAGCGCGGCGCAGTCGAGGCGATCGGCCGCGACGGCCTCCGCCGCGTCGAGCCGTGCCAGGTCGTCCAGCAAGCCGGCGGCATCGGCCTGCAGCGCGGCCGCGCGCGCGAGGGTGGCGCCGCTGCCAGGGAAATGTTCGGCGAGCAGCGGCATCACCTGCTGGCGCAGCGCATTGCGGCGGTAGCGGATGTCCCGATTGCTCTCGTCGTCGACCCAGGTCAGGCCGTGCGACTGCGCATAGTCCTGCAGTTCGGTGCGCGTCACCTCCAGCAACGGCCTAAGTTGTGCTGCGCGCCAGCCGGGCCGGGATTGCAGTTCGGCCATTGCCGCCAGGCCTTTCGGTCCGGCGCCACGCAGCACCTGCAGCAAAAACGTTTCGGCCTGATCGTCCCGCTGATGCGCGGTGAGCAGAAAATCGGCGTCCAGCGCGGCAAAGATGCGCTGGCGCTCGCGCCGCGCAGCCGCTTCGATACCGGCCGCATCGTTGCGCGCAATCTCTACATGATGAATGCTTGATTCAACCGCATTCGCGGCGCAAAGCCGCGTGCAGAAATCGGCCCAGTCGTCGGCGTGGGGCGACAGGCCATGGTGGACGTGCACGGCCCGCAGTTCGAATGGGTGTTGATCGCGCAGCGCCAACAGGCTGTGTAGCAGGACCGTCGAATCGAGCCCGCCCGAGAGTCCCAGCACCAGCCGCGCGTGCGGCGGAACGTGGCGGGCAAGCGCGTCCGCCACGGCGGCGGCGACCGGCCTATTTGGCAGGGGTTTCCTTGAAGCTGCCATACGCCCGCAGGCGCTGGTAACGCGCAGCCAGCAGGGCGTCGAGCGACGGCTTGCGCAACTCGGCCAGGGTGTCGGTGAGCGCGCGGCGCATCGACTGGAACATGGTGTCCCAGTCGCGCTGTGCGCCGCCCAGCGGCTCTTCGATGATGCGGTCGACCAGGCCGTTGGCCTTCAGGCGGTCGGCGGTGATGCCCAGCGTCTCGGCGGCGACCGAGGCCTTGTCGGCGCTTTTCCACAGAATCGAGGCGCAGCCTTCGGGCGAGATCACCGAATAAGTGGAATATTGCAGGATCATCG
>JAHJNP010000174.1 GCA_018820745.1 Gammaproteobacteria bacterium | reverse complement strand
TCATGGTGGGCGAGATCCGCGACGCCGACACCGCGCAGATCGCGGTGCAGTCGGCGCTCACCGGCCACCTGGTGTTCACTACCGTGCACGCCAACAACGTGTTCGACGTCATCGGCCGCTTCATCCACATGGGGGTCGACCCCTACAGTTTCGTCTCGGCCTTGAACGGCATCGTCGCACAGCGCCTGTTGCGGATGAACTGCCCGCATTGCGCAGCACCCAATGTGCCATCGGCCGAAATGATGGAACTGTCAGGGCTGACCCCCGAAAAAACCCGCGATTTCACCTTCCGCCAGGGCAGCGGTTGCGGCCACTGCCGCGGCAGCGGCTACAGGGGACGGCACGCGATTGCCGAAATTCTGCTACTCACCGACGAGCTGCGCGAACTGATCGTGGCGCGCGCGCCGATCGGCCAGATCAAGGAAGCCGCCGAGCGCGGCGGCACCCGCAACCTGCGCGAGGCCGCGCTCGCGCTGGTGAAGTCGGGCGACACCACGCTGGAGGAGATCAACCGTGTCACGCTGGTCGGCTGAAACGCTCCGCATCGCGCTCGCGCCCGGCGAGGCAGCCTTGCTGAATCCGCACGGCACACGCCTGCTGACCACGCATGAGCGCAGTGCAACGAGCCTGCTGCCGCTGCTGGACGAGGCGCTTGGCGATCCGGCCTGGCATAGCCGCCGGGTCGAGGTGGTGCTGTCGCAGCACTTCGTGCGCCACGTCCTCACACCACCGCCCGGCAAGGCTTTGCGCCGGAGCGAGGAAGCGGCGCTGGTGGCTGCCAGCCTGCGCGAAATATACGGCGACGAAGCGGCCCGCTGGCGGGTGCAGGTGCACGGCCAGCCGCCGCAGGCCGGACTCGTTGGCGCGGCGATCGACGAATCGTTCGCGCAGCAGCTGGATGCGCTGCTGGCCCGTCACGGTTTTCGCGACGTGACCATCCGTCCGCTTTCCAGCATCGCCGCGCAGCGCCTACCGAAGAAATTTGAGGGCTGGTGGGCGCTTGTCGAGCCGGGCTGGCTGGGCCTGTTTGGTGGGGCAAACGGCGTCTGGCAGCACCTCGCCGGCCAGCCGGTCGACGCCGATTGGATCACGGCGCTGCCCGAACTGATCGAGCGCGAGGCCGCCTGGTCGACGCTGCCCGCGATGCCCACGGTGTGGATCCAGGCACTCGGGGTCGGCGCGGTGTCAACGCCGGATGCCGATAATGCGCGCTGGCAGATGCTGCCGTGCGACAGCCAGGTTGGCGGCGCACTGGCGCTGGCAGGCATATAAAGATGGCGCGTCTCGAATTCGATTTTCATGCGCGACCGGCGCGCCCCGGCAAGCTGGGTATCGTGCTGGCGCTGGCCGGCGTGGCGGCGCTGGGCTGGTCCATGAGCAATCTGCTGGCGGCACGCGCAACCGAGGCCGGACTGGCACTGCAGATTGCTGCGTTAGAGCAGTCCCGCCCACGCGCAGCGGTCAAATCCGCCACCCCCACGGATCAAGTAGCGAAAACCACACAGACGCGTATCGCGGCGCAACTCGCCTATTCCTGGCAGCCCGCTTTCGACGCGCTGGCCAACGCGCGCAGCAGCAAGGTCGCGCTGGTCTCGCTCGACGCGGTGCAGGCCAAGTCGCAAATCAAACTGGTGGCCGAAGCGCGGCAACTGGCGGATGCCGTCGCATTCATCGAAGTCCTGCAACAGCAGCCGGGGATCAGGCGCGCCGCGCTCACCCAGCACGAAGAGCAGGCGGACGACGCGCAAAAACCAGTGCGCTTCAACATCCTGGTGGAGCTGGAACCATGATCGCGCTGCGCTGGCACCTGCATCAATGGGTACGCCGTCTGGGGACCACCGGGCTGGTGGGGCTGGGCTTGCTGGCGGTCGCAGTGCTGCTGCAGCTGACCCAGGTCGGGTCCCTGCAGCGGACAGCCGTCGCACAGCATGAAAAACTGGCCGCGCTGCGCCTGGCCGCGGCCACGCACGCCGCCGATCCTGCGCCGGCCCCGCTCAATCCGCTGGCCATGTTGCCGCCGACGGGCGAAGCCTCGCAACGCATCGGCGAACTGGAACGGCTGGCGCATGCGCACGGCATGCGTTTGCCGCGCGGCCAGTACAGCGTATCGCCGCTGGCGGGCACGACGCTTGCGCGCTGGCAGTTGGTGCTGCCGGTCGAGGCGCCCTACCCTGCGCTGCATGCCTTTCTTGCCGCAGCGCTGGAGCGCCTGCCCAACCTGACGCTGGACGAACTCGAGCTGAAACGCGAGCGCATCGAATCCGCCGAACTGCAGGCCGAACTGCGCCTGAGCCTGTTCGTGGAGGCCGCGCCGTGACCGAAGCCACGAATCACGCCCCGGACAACAAGCGGCGGCGTTCGGTTTTGTATCTCGCGCTGGCGGGCGTCGCCGCCTGGTCGGCCTGGCTGGCGGTCAACGAACCGGCGAGCGACGCCGACGCCGATCTGGTCGGGGTGGCCGAGCCGGCGACGCGCGCCCCCCTTCCCGCAGCCCCCGACCAAGCAGTCGTTGCCGCGACGACAGCGCACGAAGCCGAATCGCGGCTGGCACTCGCCCGTGCCAATCTGTTCCCCGAACAGACCTGGTTCGTTGCGCCGCCACCGCCGCCGCCGCCCCCCTATGTGCCACCGCCTCCGCCGCAGACGCCTGCGCTGCCTTTCAGCTACATGGGGCGCTGGCAGGAAGCCGGCCAGACCACGTATTACCTGGCGCGCGGCGCGCTGCCGGTCAGCGTGCGCGCAGGCCAGGTGCTCGACGGCGTATGGCGGCTGGAACCGGTGACCGGCGGCCTGCTGAATTTCACTTACCTACCGCTGGACCAGACGCGCAGCCTGCGCACAGGAGATTGAGTTGCAGCACACCCGAACTATTTGTCTGAGCGCCACACTCCTCGCCCTGGCTGGCTGCGCCAGCACCGGCCTCAACGAGGGGCGTGAACTGATCGCCGCCGGGAAAGCCGAAGAAGGCCTGCAACACCTGCACGCAGGCCTGGCCAAGGAACCCGACAATATCGAGCTCAAGGCCTATTACCACACCCAGCGCGAGCGCCAGACCAGCAATCTGTTGACCCAGGCGCAGCAGGATGTGGATGCATCGCGCTTCGACGCTGCCGAAGCCACGCTGCGCAAGGCGCTTGCACTGCATCCCGAGAATCCGCGTGCAGGCATGCTCCTGTCCAACCTGGCCACGGCACGCCAGCACGAGCAGGCCTTGCAAACGGCGAGCCAGGCATTGGCGGATGCCCACCCGGCCGAAGCGGAACAGGCAGCGCGCCTGATCCTGGCGCAGTCACCCGGTCATGCCGGTGCGCAGGCACTGCTGCAACAGATCCAGGCGGCGCGCACCGCCGATGAACTCAATCCGCGCGAACTGGACGCGGCTTACCGCAAGCCCATCACCCTGGAATTTCGCGATACCACGCTGCGCAACGTGTTCGACATGATCGCGCGGCAGTCGGGCATCAACTTCATTTTCGACAAGGACGTGCGGCTGGATACGAAAGCCACCCTGTTCGCGCGCGATACGCCGATCGCCGACGCAGTGGACATGCTGCTGATGACCGGCCAGCTGTCGAAAAAGGTGGTCAACGCCAACACCCTGCTGATCTATCCCGACCAGCCGCAAAAGCAGAAGGCGTATCAGGAACTGCTGGTGAAAAGCTTCTATCTGGGTAATGCCGACGCCAAGTCGACCATGGCGATGCTGCGCACCTTGATCAAGGCCAAGGATGTGTACGTCGACGAGCGGCTGAACCTGCTGGTGATGCGCGATACGCCCGAAGCCATCCGCCTGGCGGAGAAGATCATCGCGGTGCAGGATCTGGCCGAGCCGGAAGTGATGCTGGATGTCGAGGTGCTCGAAGTCAAACGCGGGCGGCTGCTCGATCTGGGGGTGCAGTATCCGAACCAGTTTTCGCTGTTGAATTTGCCGCCGTCAACAAGCTCGACCATTGTCGACGGCATCGTCACCAACACGACCCCCGCCGCCTCCGTGCTGACGGTCGAGAGCTTGAAAAACATCACGGCAAGCCAGATTGCCATCAGTCCCGTCCCCACGGTTAATTTCCGCAAGGACGACAGCGACGTCAACATTCTCGCCAATCCGCGCATCCGCGTGAAGAACCGCGAGAAGGCCAAGATCCACATCGGCGACAAGGTGCCGGTCATCACCTCCAACACCACCTCGACCGGCGTGATTTCTGAATCGGTGTCGTATCTGGACGTGGGGCTCAAGCTCGACGTCGAGCCCCACGTGCTGATGCGCGATGACGTGCAGATCAAGGTCGGCCTGGAGGTCTCCAGCATCGTGCGCGAAATCCGCAGCAGCAGCGGCACCCTGACCTATCAGATCGGCACCCGCAATGCCGGCACCACGCTGCGCCTGAAGGACGGCGAAACCCAGGTGCTGGCCGGACTGATCTCGGACGAGGATCGCAGCACCGCCAGCCGCGTGCCGGGGCTGGGCGACCTGCCGCTGCTGGGGCGGCTGTTCTCCAACCAGCGCGACGAGCGCAGCAAAACCGAGATCGTGCTCCTGATCACGCCGCGCGTGCTGCGCAGCGACGCCACCCGTCAGCCGGCGCTGACCGAGTTCCGCGGCGGCACCGAAAACGCCATCGGCGGCGGCCTGTCTACACCCGCTGCGCCCGCAATGGCGCAGACGTCGTTGCCGCCGCCGGCCCTGCCCGACGGCACCGGGGTCGAACCGTTCGGGGTCGAACCGCCGATCGATGGCGTGGCTGCGCCGGATGCCGCACCTGCCGGACAGGTCCAGCAGACGCCGCCACCCGCGGCAGCGGACGACTAATCAGTCGTGTACGCCCGACGCGACAGCGGCTTCAGCCTGATCGAGCTGGTGGTCACCCTGGCCATCCTCGCGCTGCTCGCCAGCATGGCGGTGCCGTTCGCCCAGCTGGTGCAGCAGCGTCACAAGGAAACCGAGTTGCGCGAGGCGTTGCGGCAGATTCGCACCGCAATCGATCAATACAAACAGATTGCAACGGTGGACAACGGCCCCATCCCGAGGACCGAGGGCGCCAGCGGCTACCCGCCCGATCTGGATACCCTGTGGAGAGGCGTGGCCGATCAGACCAAGCCTGACGCGAGCAAGCTCTACTTTCTGCGCCGCCTGCCGCGCGACCCGTTTTACCCCGACCCGGCCGCACCTGCAGCCGAAACCTGGGGGCTGCGCAGCTACGCCAGCCCGCCCGACGCGCCGGCGCCCGGGCGTGACGTGTATGACGTCTATTCGCTGTCGGCCAAAACGGGCTTGAACGGCGTGCCGTATCGTGAATGGTGAAGCCATGCTGAAACGGACTAAACGCGGCTTCACCCTGGTCGAACTGATGGTGGTGATGGCCATCATCGCGCTGCTGCTGGCGCTGGCGATGCCGCGCTATTTCAAGCACCTGGAAAACGCCCGCGAGACCATCCTCAAGCAGGATCTCGCCGTCATGCGCGACGCCATCGACAAATACCATGGCGACCGCGGCCGCTACCCCGACAGCCTCGACGAGCTGGTGAGCGACCGGTATCTGCGGGCGCTGCCGGTCGACCCGATCACCGAACATCCGGACACCTGGCAGGTGGTGGCGCCGTCGGGCGACGAAGCCGGCGCGGTATACGACATCAAGAGCGGCGCGCCCGGCACTGCGCGCGACGGCAGCGCCTATGCCGACTGGTAACGCCCAGTCCGGCTTCACCTGCCTGTAGCGCGGATGCTGGTCGCGCGATCGGCATGGGCCTCGCCGCTGCGGGCACGCTGTAGCGCAGCGCATGCGCGAAGCCGGGCTGTTTGTTCATCGGCAACCCGTATCGTCAGGCCATCCGCAGCGACCATGCCCTCGACCTCGCGCACCCGGGCCTGCCGCAAAGCATCGACAACCTGCTGCAAGACAACCGCCGCCCCAGCACCGTGCGGCACCTGCGCCGTGCGTAGCGCGGCCCCCTGACCGGTGGCGAGTTCGCGCTGATCCGCGCGCCCGATACCCAGGGCATCGTCGGTGTCATGAGCCGGGCAACGGAACGCCCCTTCAAGATCGCAGGATTCTTGCCCGAAGACGAGGCATTCTCCGGTGCGGCCAGCTATGCCGACTGGCGCTTTGTCTTTTAGCCTTCCAGCCACCCAGCCCCAGCAGGTGAGGCCGTCACCATAACGAGCCCATCAACCAGTTGATCCGGACGGCTGGATCCGGGAACGCAGAAGACCCGTGCGCCCCTTTCATATCCCCAGGACGGAAATAAAAAACCCCCTGCCGAATCGGCAGGGGGTTTAGCGCGGGGGGGGTGGAATCCCCCTCACTCACACCTCATCAGTCATTGTGGTGCTTGTGGTTGCCTTTGTGGTGCTTGTCGTGGCCTTTGTGCTGCTTGGTAATGGCCATGGTCTTGTCGTTGCCGGTGCCGGAATGCTGCACGTTGACGTACAGGGTGTGCGGGTCCTTGCCGAAGTAAATGCCGCTGCCCTCAGCCGGCTTGTCCTTCAGCGAAGCGAACAGATGCACGCCATCCTTGTAGCCGTCCTTGTTGGCATCCTTGGAACGCGGGTCGTACACCCAAATGTCGCTCCAGCTATTGTCTTCCACGATCCACAGCTTGCCATCCGGGCCATTGGCCAGGTTGTCCGGGCCCTTGAAACCGGTCACGCCGGGCACGACGTTGCCGTTGGCGTCGACGGTGGGCTTGACTTCCAGCGGGGCGTTCTTGCCGGCAGCTACAACGTAGCTGACGACAGGCTGCTCGCCCAGCCCGATGGCCATGACCGCACCTTGGCCGCTGGTGTTGGCGGCGTTGTCGACGTCCTCGCAGGTCAGTGCCACATACAGGGTGCTGTCGATGCGCTCGATGTCTTCGGGACGGCAATACTCGGTGGCGCCGACGGCGGTCGCGGCCGCGTGCGCCTTGATCTGCGCCTGGGTCATATCAAGGGCGACCCATTCGGCGGCACCGGTCTTGGCACCGTTCATCACCTTCAGGGCATACAACTGGCCGCTGGAGAGGTCGCCGTAGTTTTCCGGCACGAACTTGTAGATGGAACCCTTGCGGTCTTCGTCGATGACGTAGACGTTGCCTTCGGCGTCGATCTCGATGCCTTCGTGGGCCAGCGCGCCCAGCATGGGACGCACGCTCACGCTCTCGGCGGACATCGGATCGTGCTTGTCGAGCTTGAGCTCGTACACCAGGCCAGCCTGGGCTTGCGGTGCATCGGGATCGGGACGTGCAGCCGTGCCGGCTTCTTCGGCGAACAGCACGGTACGCCACGGGGTCCAGACGATGCCGTCCAGCGCTTCCCAGTCGGCACGGCCGGCAATTTCCTTGGCGACACCGGTTTTCAGGTCGACCACGGACACGGCACCGCCGCTGCCGCCGTCGATGCGCAGGGAGTTGCCGTCGTTGCCGATGGCGCCGCCGCGGACTTCGTGCGTGCGGTACATGTAGCGACCGGCGTGCTTGCCGGTTTCGTTGACGGTGTTCATGTCGGGCCAGTCGTTGGCGACATAGATGTCGAGGTCGGTCTCGTCGGAGACGATGGACTGGACGTAGCCCTTGGGAATGATCCAGGGGGTGGCGGCGATGTCGGCATCGTTTTCCATGCCGTAGGCGGAAGCGGCGATGGGGTTGAACGACATCGGGCCGTTTACGGCATTATCCGCGTGGACGTTGGCGGCGAAGGCAGCGATCAGGGTCAGGGCAAGCGTGGACTTCTTCATTGAAACACTCCCAAAAATATGGTTTGAAAAGGCAGGGCGACATGGTGATGCCGCACCGCGCATTCTTCCCGGGAGGTATTGCGGACGCGTGATGGTTTCGTGAAATTGGCAAGAAGCGGCACGCAGGCAAACGCGTCAGGCCGACGGGCGTGCGCGCAGTATCACGGCCTGAAACGAGGATGCAGCCATCAGTCTATTCTGGCTCTTTCACCGTGAGCTACTGGCGGTAGCCTGTTGTAGGTTGGCAGCAGTTTGCCGACACGCGGTCTGAGCGCCGTCCGTTGTGTCGGGAAGGTGTTCCCGACCTGCTGCAAACCCCTGCTGTCAGGGGCTTTGCGAGGAACAACACTTAACGGTGAAAGCGCTAAACTATTTTGCCCCTTTGGCGGGACGCCCTGTCTTGATAACTTCCAGGCGACGTACCGCGGCAAGCACCGATGCGTCACTCAGTTTCGCCAGATTCGCAACGGCTGCGCGCAGGATCTCGCTCTTTTTTGCCGACACCCCCGCATCGAGGCAGCGCTTCTTGAGCGCCGCGATCAGTGCGTACTCCCCATCCGGCATGGTGAAGCTGTCGCGAACCAGTTTGGCTTTTTTCGCTTTGGCCGGTTTGCCCGCCTTGTTGTCCTTGGCAACGAACGGGGCTGGCTCGTGTGCGGCTTTCTTTACCGGGGGCGATTTCCTGGCTACGGCAGGACGCGTGGCGGTTTTCTTTGCCGCTGCCGTCGTGCGCCTGGCTGTGGCAGGCGCCCTGCTTCTGACGGCAGGCGCCGTTGCGGAGGCTGTCCTTGCCCGTGCTACTGGTTTGGCTGCGGCTGGTTTGGTGCGGGCAGCTGCCGTGGGTGTCGCGGGTTTTGTTTCGGCTGGTTTTTGGGTGTCATTGGTCATATCGATCTCCTGAAATATATACGGAATAAACAGTATATTTAGTTAATTTCAATATTCGAGCGCTTGATCCGCCTGTCATAAAAAATTCACAATCACGGAAAAACGATCTTGGCCGTTCTCACCTCAGGTACGCCTCTGTGGCGTAGCGACGCATCATGCGGTGACTATTGAAGTAGGCGGCATTCTTGCTGATGGCGCCCTTCATGACGGCGATCCAGCCCAGCCGGTCGTCATGCCAGAGCGGCAGGACCACTTGCCCGAGCTTGTCGTACAGGGCCATGGCATCGTGTCCGTTGGCGGTGAGCGAATCGTCCCCCACCGCCCAGCCGGTCACCCCCTCCAGGCAGCCCTCCACCCACCAGCCGTCCAGCACCGAGAGCTGGGGCACGCCGTTGAAGGCCGCCTTCATGCCGCTGGTGCCGGAAGCCTCCAGCGGCCGCAAGGGTGTGTTGAGCCAGACATCCGAGCCGGACACCATGAGCAGTGCCAGCGCCATATCGTAATCTGGCAGGAATGCCATGGGGACCACTCCAGCCAAGTCCCGCATGTGGACGTGCAGCGCTTCGATGAGCTGCTTGCCCGCCGCATCTCTCGGGTGGGCCTTGCCGGCCATGACGATCTGAAAGGGACGTTCCCGGGCAAGGGCCTTGAGGCGCGCGAGGTCGGCAAACAGCAGATCCGCCCGCTTGTAGGCGGTCATGCGCCGCGCAAAGCCGAGGATGGGCTGGTCCGGATTCAGCACCACCCCCGTCAGTTCCCGCACCTTCTCCACCAGCGCCTGTTTGGCCTCCTGGTGGGCGGCCCAGAGCTTCTCGTCCGGAATGCGGTCGGCGCGGGAGAGCAGTTCCGGCTCATGGCACCAGCCCGGCACATGCTGGTCGTACATTTTTGCGATGGGCGGACTGGTCCAGGTGGCGGCATGTACCCCGTTGGTCACCGCGTGCACCGCATATCCCGGGAACATCAGGCGGGAAACCTCGGCGTGGCGCTTGGCCACCCCGTTGACGTACTCGGACAGGTTCAGGGCCAGGCGCGTCATGTTGAGCTTGTCCTCGCCGGCCAGCAGCTTCACCGTTCCCGGATCCAGCAGATCACCGTAGATGCGCCGCACCAGCTCATAGTCGAATTTGTCATGGGCCGTCTCCACCGGCGTGTGGGTGGTGAAGGTACACAGTTCCCGCACCCGCGGCAGGTCGTAGGGGCTCTCGCCGGGCCGCAGGTCTTCGCTGGAATGGGCGTAGCGTTGCAGCAGGGCCAGGGTGAGAAAAGCCGAGTGGCCCTCGTTCATGTGATAGCCCATGAGATTGAAGCCCAAGGCCTGCAGCATGGCGATGCCCCCCACGCCCAGCACCGCCTCCTGTTTCATCCGGTAGGCCTCGTCGCCGCCGTACAGGTAGTGGGTGATGTCGCGGTCGCGCGGGTCGTTCACCGGCAGGTCGGTGTCCAGCAGCAGGACGGGCACCCCGCCGTTAACCAGCGAACTCAGCACGTAAAGCCAGCCGCCCACCCACACCTGGCGACCCTCCAGTTCCAGCGCCACGGTGGCCTGCAGCCGCGTCGCGTAGCGGGCGGGATCCCAGTCGTCGGCATGCTCGACCTGGCGGCCTTGGGGGTCGATCTCCTGGCGGAAATAGCCGGCCCGGGACACCAGGGTGACCGCTACCATCGGTACGCCGATGTCCGCCGCGGCGCGCAGGGTGTCCCCCGCCAGTATCCCCAGGCCGCCGCTGTAGGTGGGGAAATCGTTCTCCAGGGCGATCTCCATGGAGAAATAGGCGACCCGCAGCTTGTGGGTGAATTCTTCTGTCTTGTTCGCAGCTTCTGCCATGGGGGGTTCCTGTGCCTGGCGATTCCTGGGGCGGGGGTGGCTACTGACTCAGGACAATCCGGAAACCTCGGGGGGCGACACCCGGCGGCGCGAAGGGCCGACCCCAATACGGAAATCGGCTGCAATCAGCGTTTGTCCTCGGCGAGCGACAGCCCGGCTACCTGGCCTTCGTTTTTTTCCTTATTTCAGCCATCTTCTCTCGCCATTCTCCCAGATCCTCATCCTCGATCTCAAGCTGCAACGCCACAACTTCCAGCGCAGTCATTTTTTCACTTTCCAGTTTGCGTATTAATTTTGTCCGGGTTCTCGACAGCAAGCGTTCGGTTTCTTCCTTGCTCAATAGCCTGGCTTGTTCGAGATACTCGTCAGAAGGTGTCTTTCTCATCGCAACTCGTCCTTGGCATATGAAAACAAGCCTAAAAATACACCCATATCCGTTTCATGCGCCACCTCTGCCGGAGTAAAAAAACCGCCCTTTCGCGTGCACAAAAAATTCATTTTTCTGTCACGGATTGTTCATTTCCCAGGGGCAAAATTTCAGTTCATGAGGAGCATTCCAAGTCGATATGCGGTCAATTGCGGACAGCGTCCATCAAGGGGACAGCAAGCAACTTGCAGGTGAAAAGCCCTCCGGTAAACACGCATGCTTCATCCCCCGACACGGGAACGATCGATCTGGCGGCCTCGGCAGCCACAACGTGGTCGTCCTGGTGCGCAGCCTCGAAGCGTCGATATTGAACGGCGGCGAATTTGCCGTCATGCCTGTCCGCCAGCCTCAGTCCACTTGCAGCCTGCAACACAGTTTATCCCGATCGGACCCGTGCGGACGCACGATCAGGCGCGAGGCCTCGATGGAAGCTGTCGAGGAACGCCGTAGCGATTCAGAAGAGGACGTTGTGACCACGGAACAGAGCACCGACGGCGCGGGCCCGGAAAACGCGGATATCGAATATGTCCTGAGTGAGCTCATGGCCATCCGGGCAGACATGGTTGCCGCCCTGGCCACGCCACAGCCGCATCTCGCCAGGATTCACGCAAACTACCGGGACAGTGCCCGCAACCTCCTGCATTATCTGGCGCTGCGTCGCCGCGACCTGCGCCCGTTGCAGCTGCGCCTGGCGGCGCTGGGGCTGTCCTCGCTCGGGCGGGCCGAGTCGCATGTCCTGGCCACAATCGATGCGGTGCTGGGTGTCCTGCACCGCCTGCTGCAGCGCGCCTGGCAGCCGGCTTCCGAGGAAACCGCGGTCATCGATTTCGCCCACGGCGAGTTGCTGCTTGCCGAACACACGGATGCCTTGTTGGGGCCCGCGACCCCGGGACGCATGGTCCGGATCATGGTCACCATGCCGAGCGAGGCGGCGGAAAACTACCTTCTTGTTCACAATCTGCTCCAGCAAGGCATGGACTGCATGCGCATCAATTGCGCCCATGACGACGCCGCAGCCTGGGCGCGGATGATCGAGCACCTGAGGCAGGCGGAGCGGTCGCTGGGACGGTCCTGCCGCGTTGTCATGGACCTGGCCGGGCCGAAGCTGCGCACCGGGCCCCTGGAGCCGGGTCCGGCGGTGGTTCGGATCCGCCCGATTCGCGACGCCTATGGGCGGGTCACCGCACCCGCGCGGGTCTGGCTGAGCGCCGGGGAATCTCCCGGGCTTCCCCCCTCACCGGCGAGCGCGTGCCTCCCTGTGCCGTCGTCCTGGCTGGCCCACCTTCGTATCGGTGAGTCGGTGGAATTGACCGATGCCCGGGACGCCAAGCGGGTCTTCAGGGTCGTTGACGTAACCGGGCACGGGTGCTGGGCGGAGGCGACCCAGACAACTTATGTCGTCTCCGGCACCCTCCTGCGCCGCGCGCATGGCGGCGGCAAGCCGGACGACCGTGAATGCCGCATCGGTGAGTTGCCGCCGGGTGAAAACAGCCTCACCCTGCAAAAGGGCGACCTCCTCATCCTGACCCGGGACCTCAAGCCGGGGCGCCCGGCAAGCTACGACAGCGCGGGGAAAATCCTCACCCCTGCCGTGATCGGTTGCACCATTCCTGAAGTGTTCGATGACGTCCGGGCCGGGCAGTCGATCTGGTTCGACGACGGCAAGATCGGCGGCGTCGTCGAGAAAGTCGAGCAGACACAGGTCCTCGTCCGCATCACGCAGGACCACCTGAAGGCCGTGAATCTGCGAGCCGACAAGGGGATCAACCTTCCTGAAAGTGCCCTTCGCCTCGCGGCCATGACCGCCAAAGACATCGAGGACCTGTCTTTCGTGGCCCAGCACGCCGACATCGTCGAGTTGTCCTTCGCCAACAGCACCCAGGACGTGGAGGTGCTCCAGCAGCGCCTGGCAAGCCTCGGGGGGCGGCAGCCTGCCATCGTGTTGAAGATCGAAACCCGGCGCGGCTTTGAGAACCTGCCCGACATGCTGCTGACGGCCATGCGTTCTCCGTGCTGCGGGGTGATGATCGCCCGGGGTGACCTGGCCGTCGAATGCGGATTCGAACGCCTGGCGGAAGTTCAGGAAGAGATACTCTGGCTGTGCGAGGCTGCGCATGTCCCCGTGATCTGGGCCACCCAGGTCCTGGAAACGCTTGCCAAGGAAGGGCGGCCATCGCGCGCCGAGATCACGGACGCAGCGATGGGGCCACGCGCCGAGTGCGTCATGCTCAACAAGGGGCCTTATGTCGTCAGTGCCGTGCGCGTTCTGGACGACATCCTGCGGCGGATGCATACGCACCAGGCCAAAAAGCGGTCCATGCTCCGGGAATTGCACCTGGCCCACTATTCCGTGATTAGACGGAACGACATTCTTGCAGGCGCTCCCGACGCCTGAGCGAAGCCGGCCGGCCGTTTTTCTGGCCGATCGCTTATTCAGCGGATTGATTCATGCGGCACGTGGTAGGCGGGGTCAGGTTGACTCAGCACGTCCCGCTGACGGCCCAACGGAATTCCGGTATCCCGGCACGACATTCCAGCAAACGGCGGCCAAGGCCGCCCGCCTGCCTGCCCGCCCGCCTGCCTGCGCCACGGTACTACGCCTGGCCGAGCTGCTCGCGCAGGCTGTCCAGGGCCCCCTGCTCGCCGCGCACGCGGAAGAACGCACCTTCTTCATCGGCGCGCTCTTCCAGCACCTCGCAGCGCGCGAATATTTCCCCGCGCAGCTGCTGGGCCGACCAGGGAAGAAAGAGCTCGGCCTCGACCAGATCCTGCCGGAAAAACGCAAGGATCGCCTGGTGCAGTTTCGCGACGTCGTCCGGGCGGCGCGCGCTCATCACGATGCACCCGGGAT
>JAHJNP010000173.1 GCA_018820745.1 Gammaproteobacteria bacterium | reverse complement strand
GCGCGCTGCAAGGGCGCCTATGCGGTGACCGCCTTCATCGCCGGCTACGGCCTGCTGGCGTTCCGCGACCCGTTCGGCATCCGCCCGCTGGTGATCGGCATCAACGATCAGGTCATGCCGCACGAGTACATCGTGGCGTCGGAAAGCGTGGCGATCGACACGCTGGGCTTCCGCCTGCTGCGCGACGTTGCGCCGGGCGAAGCGGTGTTCATCGACTACCAGCGCAAGCTGCACAGCCGCATGTGCAGCGACAAGGCGGTGCTCAATCCCTGCATTTTCGAATACGTCTACCTGGCACGCCCGGATTCGGTGATGGACGGCGTCTCGGTCTACAGTACGCGTCTCGCCATGGGCGTGTCGCTGGCCGAAAAGATCAAGCGCGAACACGCCCACCTGAAGATCGACGTAGTGATCCCGATCCCCGACACCAGCCGGCCCTCAGCGCTGCAGCTGGCCAACCACCTCAACGTGCCGTACCGCGAAGGCTTCATCAAGAACCGCTACATCGGGCGCACCTTCATCATGCCGGGGCAGGCGCTGCGCAAGAAGTCGGTGCGGCAGAAACTCAATGCCATCGGCGAGGAATTCAAGGGCAAGAACGTGCTGTTGGTCGACGATTCCATCGTGCGTGGCACCACCAGCCGCGAGATCGTGCAGATGGCGCGCGACGCCGGCGCCGAGAAGGTGTATTTCGCCTCGGCCTCGCCGCCGGTCCGCTTCTCCAACGTCTACGGCATCGATATGCCGACGCGCAACGAGCTGATCGCCAACGGCCGCAACGACCAGGAGATTGCGCTTGAAATCGGCTGCGATGCGATGATCTACCAGGATCTCGACGCCATGGTCGAGGTGGTGCGCGCGGGCAACCCGGCGATTGCCGATTTCGATACCTCGTGCTTCGACGGCCGCTACATCACCGGCGACGTCACCCCGGAGTACCTCAATTACGTCGAGGCCGTGCGCAATGGTGAAACGCCGTCGCTGGCGGCGCTGTCGACCCAGCAACTCGACCTCAACCTGGCGACGAGCGATTCATGAACGACGAATACGAGCTTGAAACCCTGGCGGTGCGCGCCGGCACAGTGCGCAGTCAGTTCAACGAGCACTCGGAGGCGCTGTTCCTCACCTCCAGCTTCGTGTTCGGCAGCGCGGCCGAGGCGGCGGCGCGCTTCAAGGGCGAGCAGCCCGGCCCGATCTACGCCCGCTTCACCAACCCCACCGTCAGCATGATGGAAGACCGGCTCGCCGCGCTCGAAGGCGCCGAGCGCTGCGTGGCGTTCGCGTCCGGCATGGCGTCGATTCTGGCGACCGTGATGGGGCTGATGAAAGCGGGCGAGCACGTCGTCGCATCGCGCTCGATTTTCGGCTCCACCGTGCAGCTGTTTTCCAACATCCTCGGCCGCTTCGGCATCGAGACGACCTATGTGTCGCCGACCGACCCGGCGGAATGGCGCGCGGCGGTGAAACCGAACACCAAGCTCTTCTTCGTCGAGTCGCCGTCCAATCCGTTGACCGAGGTGAGCGACATCCGCGCGCTCGCCGACATCGCGCACGCGTCCGGCGCGTGGCTCGCGGTCGACAACTGCTTCTGCTCGCCGGCGCTGCAAAAGCCGCTCGAGCTGGGTGCCGACATCGTGATCCATTCCGCCACCAAGTACCTCGACGGCCAGGGCAGGGTGCTCGGCGGCGCGGTGCTCGGCAGCCAGGCGCTGATGGAGGGCGTCTACACCTTCCTGCGCACCGCCGGGCCGACGCTGTCCGCGTTCAACGCCTGGGTGATCCTGAAAGGCATGGAGACGCTCGCGCTGCGCATGGAAGCGCATTCGAAAAATGCGCTGGCGCTGGCGCAATGGCTGGAAGCGCAGCCGCAGGTTGCGCGCGTGTGGTATCCCGGCCTGCCGTCGCACCCGCAGCATCAACTGGCGATGGCGCAGCAGAAAACCGGTGGCGGCATCGTCGCGTTCGAACTCAAGGGCGGTCAGGCGGCTGCGTGGAAACTGATCGACGCGACCAGAATGCTGTCGATCACCGCCAACCTGGGCGACACCAAGACCACCATCACCCATCCGGCCACCACCACGCACAGCCGCATGACGGCGGAGCAGCGCGCGGCGGCCGGCATCGGCGATGGCCTGGTGCGCATCGCGGTGGGGCTGGAATCGCTGACCGATATCCGGAATGACCTGATGCGGGGGCTTGCAGAATGAAAACGTGGCTGATGCTGTTCCTGCTGGGGCTGGGTGCCGCCCACGCAGCCGGCACCATCGCACCGCGCCAAGAGATGATCGCGCTGCGCTATGTCGACCAGGATCCGGGCGATCCGTCCTACCTGACGCGCATCCTGGTCACCGCGGATTTCTTGCGACTGGATGACGGCAACGACGACAGCGACTTCCTGCTGCTCGACCGCCGCCAGCGCCAGGTCACCAATGTCACGCGCGACAACAAGCTGGCGATGGTGTTCACTGCCGGTATGGTGCCGCTCAAGCCCGCCGGCTGGAATCCCCGGCTCGACACGCAGCCGGCCGCGGCGGGCACGCAGCGCTTCAGCCTGGTGCTGAAGGACGTGGTGTGCAGCGAAGGGGTGGCCGCCCGGGCTGCCGCGCCGGACGCGGCACGCGCGATGGCCGAGCTGAAATCCGTTCTGGCCGCCATGCAGTACCGCGTGTGGGCGGCGTCGCCGCGCGAACTGCAGCACGACTGCGATCTGGCGAACCTGGTGTGGGAATCCGGCGCCACGCTCGGACTCGGCCTGCCGCTCGAGGAACGCGAGTTCAACGGCCGCACGCGGCGGCTTGAAAGCGAATCGAAACACCCCCTGCAGCCCGAACTGTTCCGCGTGCCCGAGGGCATGACGGCGATCAACGCGCCATCGTGAAAATGTAGGTGCGCCCGCAGGCTTGCTCCCTCTTGCGGGTGCACCAGCGAAGCATTCAGCTTAAATCCTCAACCCTGAGCGTGCAGCCGGCGGCGTCGCATGCCACATAGCCCCAGCGGGCATACCAGTCCGGCACCACCCAGCGTTCGCAGTCCTGGCCGTCGACCACATGGACATGCCGCGCCGGGCGATGGGTATGGCCATGGATCAGGCGGCAGACCTGTCGCTCGCGCAGCACGCGCATCACTTCCCCTTCATTTACATCCATGATCGCGGCCGGCTTGCCGGCCTTGGCCGCTTCGCTGCCCGCCCGCGCCTGACGTGCCAGGCGGTGGCGCAGCGCCAGCGGCAGGCGGCGCAGCAACGCTAGCGTCAGCGGGTGCCGCACCCGGCGGCGGAACGTCTGGTAGGCGGTGTCGTCGGTGCATAGCGTATCGCCGTGCATCAAAAGCGTCGGCACGCCGTACAGGTCGATACGGGCGGGGTCGGCCAGCAGCGTCATGCCGGACTGCGCGGCATAGCGCGCGGCCAGCATGAAGTCGCGGTTGCCGTGCATGAAATACACCGGCGTGCCGGCATCGACCAGGGACTTGAGCTGGCGCGCGGTGTCGTGCGCCACCTGCGCGCCGTGATCGTCGCCGACCCAGGCATCGAACAGGTCGCCGAGGATGTAGAGCGCATCCGCACCGGCAGCCTCCTCCTGCAGAAAGCGAAAAAAACGCCCGGTGGCGACCGGGCGTTCGTCGGTCAGGTGCAGGTCGGCAACAAAGAAGCTGCGACCTGATTTCCCCGACGCGGGCGGGCTCGTCTTCAGACGATTTCCGCCTGGGTGATGACCACGTCTTCCTGCGGCACGTCCTGGTGCCCGGCGCGGTTGCCGGTTTTCACCTTCTTGATCTTGTCGATCACGTCCGTGCCTTCGACGACCTTGCCGAACACGGCGTAGCCGTAGCCCTGCGGCGTGGGCGAGGTGAAGTTGAGGAAGCTGTTGTTGGCGATGTTGATGAAGAACTGCGCGGTGGCCGAAGCGGGGTCGGAGGTGCGCGCCATGGCGACGGTGTAGGCCTCGTTCTTCAGGCCGTTGGCGGCCTCGTTCTCGATCGGGCCACGGGTGGGTTTTTGCGTCATGCCGGGCTCGAAGCCGCCGCCCTGGATCATGAAGCCATCGATCACGCGATGGAAAATCGTGCCGTCGAAAAACCCGTCGCGCACGTATTGCAGGAAGTTTTCCACCGTTTTCGGCGCTTTTTCGGCGTCGAGTTCGAGGGTGATGATGCCGTGGTTGGTGTGCAGCTTGACCATGTGTGTCCTAAAGAAAGTTAATGTGAAAGAGGTTCCGGCGGCCGTTTTGCCACACCGGGGCGCATGGCCTTATCTGGCCGGTGCGGGCGGCCTGGCGTCCGGCAGGGGCTTGGCCGTTGCCGGCTTGCCGGATTGTTCCCCGAGCATGCTCCGGATCAGCGTGAGCTTGGTTTGCGCAGTCGTGTTGGTGCGGTCCAGCGCCAGCGCCTTGTCATACGCAATCGATGCCATTTTGGCATAGATGTCGCCGAGGTTCTCGTGCGCGGTGGCGTAGCCGGGATGGGCGCGGATCGCCAGTTCCAGCGCGTACCTGGCCGCGTCGTACTTGCTTTGCGAGGCGTAGAGCGCGGCCAGGTTGTTGTAGGGCTCGGGCAGCTCGGGGTAGTCCTCGGTCAGTCCGGTAAACACGGCGATGGCCTCATTCGTCTTGCCCTGGTCGGCGAGGATCAGGCCTTTCAGAAAGCGCGCCTGTGCATCCTGCGGATGGCTGGCCAGAAAGTGATTGGCGCGGTCGAGCGCACCGATCAGGTCGCCCTTGCGGTACTGCTGGTTGATTTCCTGGATGTCATCGGCCAGAACAGGCGTGCCGACGAGAAGGGCGCAGGCGACAACGGTGGCGAAAAAGCGCAACAAAACCATGTGATATGCTCGGATCATCTTGGATAAGCCGGCATTTTAGCCCGGATATTTCATCAATCGACACGCCGCTTTGTTTCGTCCCCTGTCATTTGGCCTTTGGCCTGAATCCGCCACCATGCTGCACATCACCAACTCCCTCACCCGCACCAAGGAAGAATTCGTTCCGCTCACCCCCGGCCAGGTCCGCATGTACGTCTGCGGCATGACCGTGTACGACCTGTGCCATCTGGGGCACGCGCGGGTCTTCGTGGTGTTCGACATGGTGACGCGCTGGCTGCGCGCGAGCGGCTATCGGGTCGAGTACGTGCGGAACATCACCGACATCGACGACAAGATCATCAAGCGCGCTGCGGACAACGGCGAAACCCCGGCCGAACTGACCGGGCGCTTCATCGCCGCGATGCACGAGGACGAGCGCGCGCTCGGCGTGCTGCCGCCCGACCATGAGCCGCGCGCCACCGAATACGTGGCGCAGATGCTGGCGCTGATCGAGCAGCTGATCAAGAACGGCCTGGCCTACCCGGCGCCCAACGGCGACGTCTATTACAGCGTGCGGGCGTTCCCCGAATACGGCCGTCTGTCCGGCAAAAGCCTCGACGAACTGCGCGCCGGCGAGCGGGTGGGGATCGATCCCAGCAAGCGCGACCCGATGGATTTCGTGCTGTGGAAAGCCGCCAAGCCGGGCGAGCCGGCGTGGGACTCGCCCTGGGGGTCGGGGCGTCCGGGCTGGCACATCGAATGCTCGGCGATGAGCGCCGATCTGCTCGGCAAGCATTTCGACATTCACGGCGGCGGCCAGGACCTGCAATTTCCGCACCACGAAAACGAGATTGCCCAGTCCGAAGGCGCGCATGGCTGCAAATTCGTCAATTACTGGATGCACAACGGCTTCGTGCGGGTGGACAACGAAAAGATGTCCAAGTCGCTGGGCAACTTCTTCACCATCCGCGAGGTGCTGGAACAATACGACGCCGAAGTGGTGCGCTTCTTCATCCTGCGCGCGCACTACCGCAGCCCGCTGAACTATTCGGACGCGCATCTGGACGACGCCAAAGGCGCGCTGAGCCGCCTCTACACCGCGCTGAAGCACGCGCCGGTGACGGCGGCCGCGCCCGACTGGCGCGAGCCTGCGGCGGCGTCCTTCCGCGCGGCGATGGACGACGACTTCAACACCCCGGAAGCCCTCGCGGTGCTGTTCGACCTGGCCAGCGAAGCCAACCGGGGCGACGCCGCCGCCGCGCAGACGTTGCGCTGTCTTGGCGGCGTGCTCGGCCTGCTGCAGCGCGATGCGGCGGACTTCCTGCAGGCGGGGACCGCGCCCGGCGGCCTGGCCGAAGCCGAAATCGAGGCCCTGATCGCCGCGCGCCAGGCGGCGCGCAAGGCGCGGGACTTCGCCGGATCCGACCGCATCCGCGACGAGCTGACCGCGGCCGGCATCGTGCTGGAAGACGGGGCGGGCGGCACCACCTGGCGCCGCGCCTGAAGCCGGACGCCATCGTCCCGACATGACCGCCACCTCCCTTGTGCTGGTCGGCGCCGGCGGCTGGCAGCATCCTGCGTGGCGGGGCGGGCTCTACCCCGACGACCTGCCGGACGAGTGGCTGTTGTCTTATTACAACACGCAATTCCAGGCGGTCTATCTGCCGGCGACGGTCTGGCAGGCCGCATCCAGTGCGACCTGGGCGCAATGGCTGTACGACACCCGCGACGACTTCTATTTCGTGCTGGAGCCGGGTGAGGCGGCATCGGCAAAACCCGCTTCGCCGCGGGTGCTGCTGGCCGCGCCGGCGTGGGAAGCACAGCATGTCTGGTGGCTGGACGAGGCCCCCGACCTGCGTGCGCTGGCACAACGCATCACGCAGCAGGCGACAACGGGCGAGCCTCTGTTTATATTCAGCCGCAGCGGCAATGCCGGTTTGCTGGAGCAGGCCAATACCCTGAGGCAGGTGATGGGCTACTGAATGCGGGGTTAGGCGCCTGCATGATTGCGGTGGCGCGGGCGTGCTTCGGTAAAATAGCAGCCCTTAACAAAAACACAGGCTGGATTCCTTGCAAAACGACAATCTGGTCGAAATCGAAGATGTCGAATTTGGCTATGGTGACCGCCTGGTTCTGAAGGGCATCAACCTGACTGCCCGGCGCGGGCAGGTCGTCGCCATCATGGGCAGCAGCGGTTGCGGCAAAACCACCCTTTTGCGTTTGATCGGCGGGCAGCTCAAGCCCGGCCAGGGAACGGTGCGCGTGGCGGGCGAGTCGGTGGGCGAGCTTGGCCAGGCCGGCCTCTACCGCCTGCGCCGCAAGATGGGCATGCTGTTCCAGTTCGGCGCCCTGTTTACCGACATCTCGGTGTTCGACAACGTGGCGTTCCAGTTGCGCGAGCACACCGACCTGCCGGAAGACGCCATCCGCGATCTGGTGTTGATGAAGCTGCATGCGGTGGGCCTGCGCGGCGCATCGCACCTGATGCCGGCCGAATTGTCCGGCGGT
>JAHJNP010000172.1 GCA_018820745.1 Gammaproteobacteria bacterium | reverse complement strand
GGGCGCGACGGCCGGCTTCACTTGCTGACCCTTCTTCCACTGGTAGTACTCCCAGTCCCCGAGGTAGTGGGTCAGACGACCGTCCCGCACCTCGATGACTTTGGTACCGATGGCATTGATCAGGTGCCGGTCGTGGCTGATGAAGACGACTGAGCCCTCGAACTGGCGCAACGCCTCGATGAGGACGGCGCGCGAGTCCATATCCAGGTGGTTGGTCGGTTCGTCGAGCAGCAGCAGCTCCGACGGACACATCAGCGCGCGCGCCAGCTGCAGCCGCATGCGCCAGCCGCCGGAAAAGCTGTTGACCGGCTGGTTCAGCTCGCGCACCTGGAACCCCAGGCCGAGAATCAGCGACTGCGCGCGCGACTGCGCGTCGTGCGCGCCGGCGTCGTGCAGCGCCATGTAGGCGTGCGCCATGCGCTCGCCGTCGTCGCTTTCCTCGGCGGCGGTCACCTCGGCCTGCGCCGCCGCCAGCTGGGTGTCGCCGGCGATGACGAAATCGGTCGCGGACTCGGCCGTTTCCGGCATGTCCTGCGCCACCTGCGCCATGCGCCACTGCGAGGGGATGGAAAAGTCGCCTTTATCCTCGTGCAGGGTGCCGTTCAGGAGCGCGAACAGGCTCGACTTGCCGGCGCCGTTGCGCCCCACCAGGCCGACCCTTTCACCGGGGTTGATCGATACCGACGCGTTGTCGAGCAGGACCTTGGCGCTACGCCGCAGGCTGAGATTCTTGAGGATGATCATGCAAAAGGTGCAGCGCGCAGGACACGCGCCGCCAAAACCGAAAGCAGGATTCTACCCTGTCGGTCAAGTTCGCCCGCCCGCGATGTCGACTGTTTGCCGCTTCGACACAGGTTGACGGCTTTCCGTCAGCCCGCGCACCCGCCCCAATGGGGCCGCTCAAGCCATCTCTGGCAACCCATTGTTTTGTTGGTTTATTTTTTCGTCGCGCGATTATCGCCCGGTTGGCACAGGCATTGCAGGTATTCAGGCATCCCCCCTTCACCCAGGAGCGCATCATGAAACTGCAATTCGGCCAAAACCAACTGGTTCTCGAACTCAGCGCCTCGCCTTTCGCCTGGTTTCACGGCCAGACCGAACGCATGAGCCTCACCAGCCTGTCGCTGCTGTTCGTGCAGTTCTCGCTGTTTGCCCGCCAGCCTGCACTCTGATGCAAGTCGGTCGAGCAACCAGCGTGAGCCTCAGCCTGTCCAGCTCGCCGCTGGGATTTTTCAGCGGCAGCACTTACCGCATGTCGATGTTCAGCCTGACGCTGCTGTTCATCGAATTCCGGGTGCTGCGGCGGAGCACGCCTTACTACACCTGAGCCGGACCGCCTAGCGGGGAATTTCAAGCACGGCCTCCAGGCCGCCTGCCGCACGGTTCCTGAGCTTCACTTTCCAGCCGTTTGTTTCCGCCAGCTGGCGCACGATCGCCAAGCCCAGCCCGGTCCCCCCCGTGACCTGCGAACGCGAGGTCTCCAGCCGGTAAAACGGCCTGAACACCTTTTCCAGCTGATCGTCTGGAATACCCGCACCCGTATCGCGCACGATCACCTGCGCCAACTTATCCGAACATTCCAAAGCCAGTTCGACCGGTGTGCCACCGCCGTAGCGCTGCGCATTCTGGATCAGGTTGGACACGATTCGCCGCACTGCCAGCCGCCCCTCCTCAACCTGGCATGGTCCCGCGCCTGACCACGCCAGCCCTGCATCGACGGCCATTTCTTCCAGCAAATCCGCCAGATCGAAACGCACCTTCGCTTCGGCCTGGGTGGTGCGCGCCAGCGCCAGGTAACCGGTAATCAGCTTGTTCATGTCGGCCAGATCGGCCACCGCGCGGTCGATACGCGCCGGGCTGGGGGCGTCGCGCAACATTTCCAGATTGAGCTGCAGACGCGTCATCGGCGTGCGCAGGTCGTGCGAGATCCCGGCCAGCAAGGTGGTGCGGTTATCCAGCAGCTCGCGCACCTCGGCCGCCATGGTGTTGAAACGGCGGGCGAGTTCGGCGAGTTCGGCGGGGCCCGTTTCCGGCAAGGGCTCGGGCAACTCGCCCGCCCCCACCTGGCTGGCCGCCTGGGCCGCGCGCGCCAGCGGCACGGTGATGCGGCGCACCAGAAACAGGGCGGTCAGCAGACTGAAAAACGTGCCCAGCGCGACAACCGCGATCGCGGCCAGCGGCGGCTCGACGGCATAGCGGCCGGGGAAAAAGCCGACCCGCAGGTCGTGCCCGCCCACCGGAATATCCAGCCACGCTGCCGCTTGATTCGGCACCCCGCGCAATACGACCGCCGCGCCCACGCGGCGGCTCAGCGCGGCCTCGATCTGGGTGCGAAACGCAAACTGCGGCGCGTCCGCAGTCGCCCCGACATCGACGGTGGTCAGGCGCAGGCCGTGGCGGCGCGCCAGCTCGCGCTCGAACGCCGCCCGCGTCTCGGGCGGCAGTTCCACCCAGGTTTGCGCCGACAGCACGACCAGTCCGGCCAGGTCGTCAGCCGAACGCTCCGCCACCGGCACGATCAGGGTCCGGTACACCACCCAGAACGCCGCCACCTGGAACACGATGAAGGCCAGCGCCAGCGTCAGCGCGGTGCGGGCGAACAGCGAGCGCATGCCGGCTTTATCCTTTTCCCTGCGGCACGAACAGATAACCCTGCCCGCGCTGGGTTCGGATGTAGGCCGGATTGGCCGGATCGTCCTCGATTTTCTTGCGCAGGCGATTCACCCGCACGTCGATGCTGCGGTCGAACGGGTCGCGCTCGAAACCGCGCAGCTGGTCCATCAGCCAGTCGCGCGACAGCGCGCGGTTGGCATGAGTAACGAAAATTTCCAGCAACTCGTATTCGCCGCTGGTCAGCGTGATTTCCGCGCCGTCGCGGCTGAGCGTGCGGGCGTCGAGGTTGGCGCTGAACGGGCCGAAATGCACCCGCCGCGCAGTTTCGGCCGCGGCCGGCGCGGCTGTCCCCTCGTACCGCCGCATCACCGCGCGGATGCGCGCCAGCAGCTCGCGCGGATTGAAGGGCTTGGGCAGGTAATCGTCGGCGCCGACTTCGAGGCCGATGATGCGGTCGATGTCCTCGCCCTTGGCCGACAGCATGATGATGGGCGGAAATCCAGGCTGCGCACGCAGCCGCCGCGCCACCGACAGGCCATCCTCGCCCGGCATCATCCAGTCGAGCACCAAGAGGTCGGGCAGCCGGGCGGCGAGCAGGCGATCGAGCGAGACCGCGTCTTCAGCGGTCTCGACTGCGTAGCCCTGGCCCGTCAGGTATTCGGCCACCAGTTCGCGAATGCCGGGGTCGTCGTCGGTTACGTAAATCACGTCTTTTTCCATGCGGCAACTATATCAGCGGTAGTGGGGTGCTATTCCCCTCCCCGTTACACACTGTTACAAAATCGCCCTTGCGTGAAACAGTGCACTTACTTACCTGAACCAGACTGCGAAGCATGGAAGCGAAGCAACGCAACCACAGAAATGGAGCCCACGATGAACACACGACAACTTTGGATTTTCGGACTGACCGCACTGGGACTGGCGCTGGCCGCCCCGGTTCAGGCCGCCCCGGATTGGATGGACGGCGCGTTCGTCGTGGCCCAGCGCGACCGTGGCGACGAGGTTCGCCCGGGTCAGCGTGATGCCCGCAGGGACGAACGCCGCGCCACCAAGCGTGAAGCCGAGGCCGAGGAGCCGCAAGGCTACGGTTACGGCTACGAACGTCGCCAGCAGAAGCAAAAGCAGCGAAGGGAAGATGACAGCCGCTCACGCGACCGTCGCTGAACCCGATCGATTTGATGCAACAAGGAGAGTAACGATGAAATCACGCACCCTGAACATCACCCTGATTGCCGCACTGCTGGCCGCCAGCGGCGCAGCGCAAGCGGGGCCCGGCCGTGGCAACAGCGACGGCTTCACCGCCCGCGCCCAGGTTCTGGCCAGCACGCCGGTCTTCGAGACGATCAACGAGCCGCGCCGCGAGTGCTGGACCGAAACCGTCGGTTACGAGACCCAAGGCTACCGGGAGAGCAACAACGGCGGCGGCGCGATTCTCGGCGCCATCGCCGGCGGCCTGATCGGTTCCACCGTCGGCAAGGGCAACGGCCGGGTTGCCGCCGCCGCAGTCGGCGCCGCCACCGGCGCCGTGGTGGGCGACCGCTGGAACGACGGAGGCACCCGTTACGAGTCGCGCCCGCAGCAGGTGGAACGCTGCCGCACCCAGGACAACTTCCGCCAGGTGGTCAACGGCTACGACGTGCGCTACCGCTTCCAGGGCCACGAATACAGCACCCGCCTGCCCTACGACCCGGGAAAATGGCTGACCCTGAATGTGAGCTTTTCCGTGGCCGAGGATCAGCGCGGCGAGCGCTGGAACAACAGCCGCAACAAGTGGAACGATTGACGCCCAGCCGGGCGCACGCCTTCCGGACCTGAAACCTGAAACCTGAAAGGAGAAACGCCATGTTACGCACCCTTCTGATTGCCACCACCCTGCTGGCCGCCTCCGGCACCGCAATCGCCCGCAGCGACTATGGCCACGGCCGCGTGGTCTCGGTCGAACCGCACTTCGTCATCTCGTTCGGCACCCGCCACCATGACGGTTTCCGCGTGCTGTACGAATCCGGCGGCAGCCGTTACTGGACGCACACGCCGCACCACCCCGGCCATGTCATCGTGCTGCCGCCGCCGCACCGGGTGACGCATGTACGGCATTACCGCGATTACGGTTACCGGGATTACGGACGTGGCTGGGATGACCGCCGCGGCTGGAAAGACCGGCACGACGGCCGGCGCGATGCTCGACGTGAGCATCGCAGCGACCGTCGCGACCACCGCCGCCACGGCCGCGACTAGGCAGGTTTTGGGCCCGGGGCTTCCTGGGCCCATCGATTATTCAAACGGACCCTGGGCGATTATTCGTGATGCACGACAAACGCGACTTCGGTGGTGAAATTGCCGATGCCGCGATGGTTGGTCAGCGTCCAGCCCGAGTCCTTGAGGTGATGTGTCAGCTCACGCGTCATTGCCGGGTTGCCGCAGACCATCACACGGTCCTGTTCGGGATCGGGCGCGGGCAGGCCAATACGCTGCGACAGCAGGCCGGAGCGAAACAGATCGCCGCCGCGTTCGGGCGTGGGAAAAGCCTCGCGCGTCACCGTCGGCACGTAATACAGCTGGGCGTTGTCCAGCGCCTCGATTTCGTCGCGGTAGGCCAACTCGGCCACCGTGCGCACCGAATGCACCAGCACCACATTCTCAAAACGCGTATAGAGTCCGGCGTCGCGGATCAGGCTCATGAACGGCGCCAGTCCGGTGCCGGTGGCCAGCAGGTACAGCGTGCGCCCCGGCAACACATGATTGAGCGTGAGCGAGCCGGTGGCCTTGCTGTTGACCCACACGTTGTCGCCGGGGCGGATATGGACCAGCTGGCTGGTCAGCGGGCCGTCCGGCACGTGGATGCTGAGGAATTCCAGATGATCGCGGTCGGCGGTGGAGACGATTGAATACGCGCGGGCCACCAGCTTGCCCTCGCGCTTCAAGCCGATGGTGACGAATTCGCCGTTCTCGAAGGCAAAATCCTGCGGCCGGCTGAGCGTGAAGCTGAAGGTCTTGTCCGACCACGGCCGCACCGATTGCACTGTTTGTTCACTGTAAGGCATGGGGCACTCCATTTTCCATTTGCGGCTGCTGCGCCGCATTCGGTCAATTTGACGCCGCAAACAAGCCACAGTTCCAACGGGGCGCCATTCAGCCCTTGATACAGACCAGCGGCTTCAGCTTGGCCACCTTGCGCGCCAGCCCGGCCCGGTCGGCCGCTTCCACCACCGCGCTGACGTCCTTGTAGGCGCCGGGGGCTTCTTCCGCCACGCCCCGCAGCGAGGGGCTGCGGATCAATATGCCCTGGCTGGCGAGCTCGTCCACCAACGCCCGGCCGTGCCACTGGCGGGTGGCCTGATGACGGCTCATGGAACGTCCGGCACCGTGGCAGGCGGAGCTGAAGGCGCGCGACATGCCTTCCTCGGTGCCGACGAGGATGTAGGACGCGGTGCCCATGCTGCCGCCGATCAGCACCGGCTGGCCGATATCGCGTAACTCGCCGGGCAGGCTCGGATGGCCCGGGCCGAAGGCGCGCGTCGCGCCCTTGCGGTGCACATACAGGCGGCGCGTCTGACCGTCCACCGTATGCCATTCCTCCTTGCAGGTGTTGTGCGAGACGTCGTAGATCAGGCTGAGATGCGTGCCCGGAATGAGGTCGGCGAACACCTTGCGGGTGAGGTGGGTGATGACCTGGCGGTTGGCCAGGGCGCAGTTGACCGCCGCGCGCATGGCGCCGAGATAGGCCTGGCCGACAGGCGAGTGAATGGGCGCGCAGGCGAGCTCGCGGTCGGGCAAGTCGATGCCGTAACCGGGCGCGGAGATCACCATCTGCTTGAGGAATTCGGTACCGATCTGGTGCCCCAGTCCGCGCGATCCGCAATGGATGCTGACCACCACCTCGCCCTGGCGCAGGCGGAAGCGGTCGGCTGCTTTCGTGTCGTAGATTTCGACGATTTCCTGCAGTTCGAGGTAATGGTTGCCGGAGCCGAGGGTGCCGATCTCGTCGCGCTGGCGGCGCTTGGCGTGCTCGGACACCCGGTTCGGCTCGGCGCCGGCCATACAGCCATGCTCCTCGATGCGATCGAGGTCGGCCTCGCTACCGTAGCCGTGCTCGACCGCCCAGCGCGCGCCGCCGCGCAGCATCGCGTCCATCTCGCCGGCGTCGAGGCGCAACGGGCCGGTGCTGCCGACGCCTGCCGGAATATGGGTGAACAGCCGGTCGGCGAGCCGCTGCTTGAGCGGCGCGATGTCTGCGGCCTTGAGTCCGGTATGCAGGGTGCGCACGCCGCAGGAGATGTCGAACCCCACCCCGCCGGCCGATACCACGCCGCCCGCGTCGGCATCGAACGCCGCCACCCCGCCGATCGGGAAGCCGTAGCCCCAGTGTGCGTCGGGCATGGCATAGGCGGCCTGGACGATCCCCGGCAGCGTGGCGACATTGGTGATCTGCTCGAACACCTTGTCGTCCATTTCGCTGATCAATGCCTGATCGGCATAGATCACCGCCGGCACACGCATTTTCCCGAACGGCGCGATGCGCCACTCGACATCCGACACCTGCTTGAGCTGAGCTAGATCCATTTCACACATCCACCACGCACTGGGCCAGCCACCGCCCGGATTCGTCCCGCACCACTTTCAGTTCAGTGTAGGTGGCGCCCTTGATTTCGACGACCGGCTGGTGCTTTTCGATGTCCACCGCCTCGCCCCAGGCGGTGGCATGCAGATGACGCCCGTCAAGGCCGACTTCGAAGCGGCTGAACAGCATGTGGCGCGCCGCCATCTCGAGGATCAGCGCGTTGAGCCAGTCGACCAGCAGCAACTCGTCGTCCGGCGCCTCGCAGTCGATATCGACTGCCAGCGCCGGCGCCACACTGGCCGGATCGGTCACCACGGCGGTCATCGCCAGTGCCGCCTGCTCGAAGGCGGCCGCCAGGGTGGGGCCGACGCCGCGCACCCCCATGTCGGCCTGGTGCGGAAAATGCGCCCAGTGCGCCCCACCCATGGCGGTTCCGCCGGTCTGGTTCATTACCGATGCACGCCTGTCCGGCAACACCGGCTCAGTCGGCGATGTCCTCCAGAATGTCCACCACCACACGGGTACGCGTATTCATGATCACCACATCGGTGCCGATGATGACGCGCACATACTCCGGCGGCAGTCGCGAAAGGCGTTGATCCAGCGCATAAGGAAGGTAGCGCAATTGCGCGTCATCGCTGATTCGCTGGCCATGCCTTACCCGCCAGGCATGGCCGGGGGGAAGCCGGCCCTTCTTGACCTGGCCAGGGGGTAGTTTCTTGTAGCGCGGTTCGTAATAGTCATGAATCAGGCGGCGGTCATGATCGGTAAACACCACCCTCGCCGAGTAGTGCGGGTCGCGCACCGCGACCTCGCCATAGCGCGGACCGGTTTCGCAGCCGATCAGGGCCGGTGCCAGCGCGGTGGCCAGCAGCACAACAAGCAATCTGGATTCCATGAACGCATCCCTTTTAAAAATCGATGAACAAGCCTCTTCAAGGATAGACACAAGCGCATTGAACTGCTCGCGCATTGCCGATAAAAATTCGGGGTGGTTCGCCGGGAGGATCGCCGAACGGGAAACCGGACTTACAGGCTGCCGGCTGGCGGCCGATCGCGCCACGCCGCCACGGCGGCCGCCCGCGCCTGGAAGATCGCCTCCCGGATGCGTGCCGGATCGGCACTGCGTGCCACGGCAGCGGCATCGATGGCCTGCGCGGCTTGCAGCGTTTGCCGCAAATAGTCGGGGGCAGGAAAAGCTTTGTCCGCATAGCCCGGCCGCCCGCGAAAATCGCACTCGCAGGCCTGCAGGAATTCCTCGAAGCGATCGGACCGGCGAAAGGCGTCAACCCGCTCCAGCAGCTCGACGAGGGTGCCGGGACGCAGTTCCAGCGCGCGATGCACCTGGCCGTGCTCGCGCGCCACCGCGACGGCGAGGTCGCGACAGTCGGCGGGCACGCGGATGCGTTCGCAAAGTCCGCGCACCAGTTCGGCGCTTTTGACTTCGTGGTCGTGGTGTCGGGGCCACTGCTCGGGCGGGGTGACGCCCTTGCCGAGATCGTGGGTCAATGCCGCGAAACGCACCGGCAGACTGAAGCCCTGCCGCGCGGCCCAGTCGACCACCAGCATGACGTGGACACCGGTGTCGATTTCCGGATGATGCTCGGGCGGCTGCGGCACGCCGAACAGGCGGTCGATTTCGGGAAACAGCCGGGCCAGCGCGCCGCAGTCGCGCAGCACCAGGAACATGCGCGAGGGCTGCGCATCCATCAGGCCACGCGCGACTTCCTGCCACACCCGCTCGGGCACCAGCGCGTCGACCTCTCCGTTGTCCACCATCTGCCGCATCAGCGCGAGGGTTTCCGGCGCCACGACAAAGTCGGTGAAGCGGGCGGCGAAGCGGGCCACTCTTAGAATTCGAACGGGATCTTCGGCAAACGCCGCGCTGACATGGCGGAAGATTTTTGCCGCCAGGTCGCGCTGGCCGCCATAAGGATCGATCAGCGCGCCGGTCTCGTCCTCGGCCATCGCATTGATGGTGAGGTCGCGCCGCAGCAAGTCCTCTTCCAGCGTGACTTCCGGCGCGGCGTACACCTTGAATCCCTTGTAGCCGTGGCCAGACTTGCGCTCGGTGCGCGCCAGCGCATATTCCTCGTGGGTTTTCGGATGCAGAAAAACCGGGAAATCCTTGCCCACCGGCTGAAAGCCCAACGCAAGCATCTCGTCCGGCGTGGCGCCGACGACGACGTGGTCGCGGTCGGCCACCGGCAAGCCCAGCAACTGGTCCCGCACCGCGCCGCCAACGATATAGGTCTTCATGGCGGCAGCGTAGCGTTAGCGGCGGGCGCCTTCGCGGTAGCCTTCGTAGCGCGCGCGGGGCGTGCCGGCACGCAGATATTCCGGCGCGACGGCTTCGAGTGCTGCCGGCTGGAAATCGAACACCGGCGGCCAGCCGCCGGCGCAGACGTTGTCCGTGCTCATGGCGTAGTAATTGTCGCGCGTCATCAGCTTGCTGCCGGGCTTGAATTCAAGCGCCCAGGCCTGGAAATACGACATCCATTTGCCCAGGGGGATGATGCTGCGTGGCTTGCCGGTGACTTCGCCCACATAACTCACCAGCTCCTGCAGGGTATAGGCCCTGGGGCCGCACAGCTCATAGGTCTGGCCGTAGGTCGCGGGATTGTCGAGGCTGTCGGCATACGCGCGCGCGACGTCTTCGACGTGCACCGGGGCAAAGCGCGCGCCCGCGTTTGCCAGTGGCAGCACGGGAAAAACCTTCAGCAGTCGGGCGAACATCGACAGGAAGGAATCGCCGCGACCGAAAATCACCGATGGACGGAAAATCGTGACATCGAGGCCGTAGCCATGGATGAACTTGGGGCCGTTGAGATACCAGTTCTCGTGCTCGACATGGTGCATCCCGGCCTCGCGCACCAGTGCTTCGGCGATGCCCTTTGAACGCTGGTAGGCTGAGCGCGAATTCGGGTTGGCGCCGAGCGCGCTCATGTGCAGCAGGCGGTTCACGCCCGCCTCGCCGCAGGCGTGGATGACCTTGCGCGGCAGTTCGACGTGGACTCTCTGGAAGTCGCCGCGGCGTGCGGCGGGCAGGTCGGCGCGGCCGATCGTCCTTTCATGCAGGATGCCGACCAGGTTGATGACGGCATCCATGCCGCGGAAATGGCGGATGAGCTCCTGCTGGTCGTGCACGTCGGCCTCGATGACCTCCACCGTGGGCAGCAGGATCAGTTCCTTGGCCGTTTCGCGGCGGCGGGAGAGCACACGCACCTGGAGGCCACGCGCGGCGAGCTGGCTGACGAGATGGGTGCCGACAAAGCCGGACCCGCCGAGGATGCATATGCGTTCAATCTTCATGGTGGGATACGTTTCAGAATATAAGGCGCTGCTGATTTTAATCGAGTTCCACCGAGGCGTCCGTACCGGGCGTCGCAATGACGGGCGTTTTGCGCGGCGGCACCGTGCCCAGCCGGTCTGTCAGCAGCACCGACGGCTGGCCGAAACGCGCCGCATAATAGATGGCGTTGCTCATCACCTTCTTGACGTAATCGCGTGTTTCAGCAAACGGAATCGTTTCGATGTAGATCGCCGCTTCCATCGGCCGGATGTCGCGCCAGCGCTGCGCCCGCCCGGGCCCGGCGTTGTAGGCTGCAGTGGCGAGCACCGGCGAACCGTCCAGGCTGGTTTGAACGTGCTTCAGGTAATACGCGCCAAACTGGATGTTTTTGGCCGGATCCTGCATCTCGCGCGGATGAAAACGCTTGATGCCGAGCCGCTTCGCGATCCATCTGGCTGTGGCCGGCATGATCTGCATCAGGCCGGACGCGCCAACGCTGGATCGCGCCACGTTGACGAAGCGGCTTTCCTGCCGCATCAGGCCGAACACCCAGGCTTCGTCGAGTTCGTTTTCGCGCGCGGCCTTTTGCGCCAGTTCGCGGTAAGGCGCCAGAAAACGCAATTCGAAATCGTGCAGTTCGCGGGTGCGCTCGGCGGTGTTGATGGCGCGGTCATACCATTCCATGCGCCGCGCCAGCTCCGCGGCCGCCAGCAGCTGGGCATCTGAAAACGCGCGGATCGTCCAGTTCCACTCCTGGCTGGCGTCGCTGCGCAGGCCGATCTCGTACAAGGCCTGCGCACGCGCGATGCCGGGCAGGCGTGCAATCGCCGCGACGTCATCGCCACCTGCCTTGGTATTGACAACAGGCGCCTGCATCACCGGGCCGAGCTCTTCCTGCGCCAGTTGGCCGTAGTAATGATGCTCGCGCGCCAGCGCGAGAAACAGCGGATTCGACGCCGCACGCTGGCCGTTGGCCTGCAAGGCGCGCGCGCGCCAGTAGCGCCAGACAGGCTGTTCACGGACCGCATCGCTCATGCTCTCGATCACCCGCTGCACGGCCTGCCAGTCGCCTGCGCGCAGTGCGGCGCGCACCCACCATTCGCGCTGGAAATCATTTGTCAGCGCCACCCCCGCCTGCTGAAACCACGCCAAGGCAACCGGTTCATGGCGGCGTGCCGCCCAGGTAGCGAGACGCGCCCAGGCCGTGCGCAACTCTTCCGTGCCGAACTGTGCCGCGCGCTTGTGCAGCGCCTGCTCGGCCTCCGCCGTACTGCGCCTGGCCAGCTGATCGAGCGCATAGAGCGCAATTTCGCGGTGACTGCGCTGACCCGGATCAAGGCTGTCCGTTCTCAGCAAACGTGCAGGATCGCGGCTGGCCCGATCGAGCAGGGTGGCGGCGGGGCGCTGCGCGGCGGGCAAAGCATTGACCACGGCCCGGGCGACGTTGGGGTTGTTGGCTTCCAGCGCCAGCCGCAGGCGCCGCCAGACGTCCTCCTCGCTGATCAACCCGGCCTCGATCATCTGTTCGAATAAGGGGGTGCAGGCCGACGGCATGTCGCGTCCGGTGAACCACATTGCCACCGCCTCACGCTGATGGCTGCGATTCCCCTGCGCCCACTCCGCACGATAGGCATAGCACTGGTGCGTTGCATCGGGGCTAACGAGGCGCGGGTACTCGGCCAGGTACTGCGGCCACGCTTCGCGCACGCCGAGCGATTTCAGCCAGTCGGCACGCAGGGCTTCGGCCAGGCGACTACCGGGGTAGCGCGCCAGAAAATCGGCAACGCGAGCATCCTTGGCACTGCTCGTCAGTATCAGGCGCCAGTATTCGACATAGGGCAACAGCACATGAGCGTCCGGCACGGCACGCGCGGCACGTTCCAGACCGGCCAGCTTGCGTGCGGCAAATGCCTGCTGCGCCTGAAGAACGGCGGCGTCGCCCGGGGCCGCCCACACGGGCACCACGGGCCACACCACCAGCAGGAAAAAACCGATTATTCGAAACATGGCACGAGCGTAACATGCAGCGGGCGGGCATCGCCCGAGCGAAATCCGCCGGGACTCAGCCAGTTCATTTCCTCACATCGAGGGCTATGGACGCACTATAGTGGAATCCTTCATTCACGATTTGAGGGGCTCGCCAACGCCGGCACGATTGCGCACCATCCGCATCCATGCAGGCCTCGCGCTCATCGCCGGGGTGGTCTTCTTCAATGGTGCAGTGCGAGCTCGGATCGGCGTGCAGCCGCTCGCCACCGGGCTGTTCAGACAGCCCCCGCCAACCGCCTGCCTGGCGCCCCCTGCGGCCTGAAGAAGTAAATCAGGCCAGGAACAGCTTGTAGGCCGGATTGCGGGATTCGTCCCAATAACGGTAGCCCAGCCCGTCCAGAAACGTCTGGAAGCCGGGCTTTTCCTTTTCCGGCACCTGAATGCCGACCAGGATGCGGCCATAGTCCGCGCCGTGGTTGCGGTAGTGGAACAGGCTGATATTCCAGCCGCGGCTCATGCTTTCCAGAAACTGCATCAGCGCACCGGGGCGCTCGGGAAATTCGAAGCGATACAGCACTTCATTGACCGCCTCCGGCGCGCGCCCGCCGACCATGTGGCGGATGTGCAGCTTGGCCATCTCATTGTCGGTGAGGTCGAGCGCTTCCAGGCCATGGCGCTGCAACAGCTCGACCACGCGCGCGCCCTCGCCCGCGCCCGGCACGGACAGGCCGACGAACACGCGCGCCACCCTGGGATCGGAATAGCGGTAGTTGAATTCGGTGATGTTGCGCGCGCCCAAGAGGCCGCAGAAGGTCTTGAAGCTGCCCGGCGTCTCGGGGATGGTCACCGCCAGCACGGCTTCCCGCTTCTCGCCCAGTTCGGCCCGCTCGGCGATGTGGCGCAGGCGGTCGAAGTTCATGTTGGCGCCCGACGCCACCGCGACCAGCGTCTTGCCCCTCAGTTTGTCGCCGGCGATGGCCGCCTTCATCCCGGCGATCGACAGCGCGCCGGCCGGTTCCAGGATCGAGCGGGTGTCCTCGAACACGTCCTTGATTGCCGCACAGATGGCATCGTTGTTGACGCGGATGATTTCGTCGACATACAGCTGCGCCAGGCGGAAGGTTTCCTTGCCAACCCGTTTCACCGCTACGCCGTCGGCAAATATGCCCACGCGCGGCAGCGTGATGCGCTTGCCCTTGCACAGCGAGCGCGCCATCGCGTCGGCGTCCTCGGGTTCGACGCCGATGATTTTGATTTCCGGCCGCAGCCGTTTGATATAGGCGGCCATGCCGGCGATCAGCCCGCCGCCGCCGACCGGGATGTAGACCGAATGGATCGGGCCGGGATGCTGACGCAGCAACTCCATCGCCACCGTGCCCTGGCCGGCGATGACGTCGGGGTCGTCGTAGGGGTGGACAAAGGTCGCTTTCGCTTCCTTGGCCAGCGTGATGGCGTGGGCGCAGGCTTCGTCGTAATTGTCGCCGTGCAGGATCACCTGCGCGCCGCGCGCCGCCACCGCATCGACCTTGATCTTGGGCGTGGTGGCCGGCATCACGATGATGGCCGTCACGCCGAGTTTTTGCGCCGCCAGCGCCACTCCCTGCGCGTGGTTGCCGGCCGACGCCGCCACCACGCCGCGCGCCAGTTGAGCCTGCGTCAGCTTCGCCATCTTGTTGTAGGCGCCGCGGCACTTGAACGAAAACACCGGCTGCAGATCTTCACGCTTCAACAGAATCCGGTTGTTGAGACGGCGCGACAGATTGTGGGCCTCGTCGAGCGGG
>JAHJNP010000171.1 GCA_018820745.1 Gammaproteobacteria bacterium | reverse complement strand
CCCTACGCCCGCCTGTTCTCCGATCTGGACAATCACGACGTGTCCGAAGTGGGCGGCAAGAATGCCTCGCTCGGCGAGATGACGCTGTGCCCCGGAAGCGCGGGGATCCGCGTGCCCGAGGGCTTTGCCACCACGGCCCGGGCCTATCGCGATTTTCGCGCCCGCGACCATTTGTCGGCGCGCATCGGGGACCTGCCGGACGGCCAGCACGAGTCCTGTCTCAACATAAGGAGCGGGTGACCCCGATGCCGGTGCACAACCGCGACATCGCCGAACAGTTCAGCCGCCTGGCCGATCTGCTGGAGGTGGAAGGGGCCAATCCTTTCCGTGTGCGTGCCTACCGCAACGCCGCCCGCACTGTGGGCAGCCATTCGCGGGGCATGGCCGAAATGCTGGAACAGGGTGAAGACCTGACCAGGCTGCCCGGCATCGGCCAGGATCTCGCCGGCAAGATCCGCCAGATCGTCGACACCGGCCACCTGCCATTGCTGGACAAGGTAGCGCAGCGCACGCCGCCGGCGCTGAGCGAACTGATGCACATCGAGGGCCTCGGTCCCAAGCGGATGAAAGCGCTTTACGAGGCGCTTGAGATCCGTTCTCTGGCCGACCTCAAGCAGGCCGTCGACAGGCAGCAGGTGCGCGAACTGGCCGGCTTTGGCGCCAAGACCGAGGCAAAGATCGGTCGGGGCATTGAAAGGCTGGCCGGCAGCGCGGCGCGCACCAAGCTGATGCACGCCGAGCAGATCGCCGCCCCCCTGGTCGCCTGGCTGAAGGACAGCGAAGGGGTGAAGGCGGTCGAGGTGGCCGGCAGCTTCCGGCGCAGGCAGGAAACCGTCGGCGACCTGGATATCCTGGTGACCGCCAGCCGCAGTTCGGACGTGATGGAGCGGTTCGTGCGCTACGACGAGGTGGCCGAAGCGGTCTCGCAGGGCAAGACCCGCTCCACGGTGCGGCTGCGTTCCGGCCTGCAGGTCGACCTCAGGGTGGTGCCCGAGGTGGCCTATGGCGCTGCGCTGTATTATTTTACCGGGTCCAAAGACCACAACGTGGCGGTACGCAAGCTGGCGCTGAAACGGCAGTTGAAGATCAATGAATACGGCGTGTTCAAGGGTGACGAGCGGGTGGCCGGACGCACCGAAAAAGCGGTGTTCGACAGCGTGGGCCTGCCGTTCATTCCGCCCGAACTGCGGGAAAACCGGGGCGAGATCGAGGCGGCCAGCATGGGCCGGCTGCCCGTTCTGGTCGAGCTCGACGATATCCGCGGCGACCTGCACTGCCACACCAACGCCACCGACGGCCATCACAGTCTGGAGCAGATGGCCCGCGCGGCGCAGGAGCTGGGCTATGAATACCTGGCCATCAGCGACCACAGCCGGCATGTCAGCGTCGCCCACGGGCTGGACAGCAGGCGGCTGGAAGCGCAGATCGCGGCCATCGATCGCCTCAACGAAAAACTCGGCGGACTGGTGCTCCTCAAGTCGGCCGAGGTGGACATTCTGGAAGATGGCAGCCTCGACCTGCCGGACGCGGTACTGACGCAACTGGATTTCACGGTCTGCGCCGTGCACTACAAATTCGACCTCTCCCGCAAGCGCCAGACGGAGCGCGTCCTGCGCGCCATGGACAATCCCCATTTCAACATCCTGGCCCATCCTACCGGCCGGCTCATCAACGAACGCGAGCCCTACGACATCGACCTGGAGCAGATCATGCAGGCCGCCATGGCGCGCGGCTGCTTTCTGGAACTCAACGCCCACCCCGACCGGCTGGACCTGAACGACGCGCACTGCAAGCTGGCCCGGGACATCGGGCTGAAGCTCGCCGTCAGCACGGATGCCCACAGCACCAGCGATCTCGAATTCATGCGCTACGGCATCGGTCAGGCCCGACGCGGCTGGCTGCAGGCGGACGACGTCCTCAATACGCGCAGCCTGAACGCGCTGAAAAAGCTGCTCCGCCGCAGCTGACAGGATGGCAGGAGGAAGCGAACATGCCCGAACTGCCCGACGTGGAAACCTTCAAGCGCTATCTCGACGCCACCGCCCTGCACCAGCCGATCGGCAAGGTTCGCGTCGGCGCTCCCCGTCTGCTGCACGGCATCACGCCGCAAGGCCTCGGCCGCAGGCTGCATGGGCGGGCTCTGGAATCGACCCGCCGTCACGGCAAGTATCTGTTCGCCCGGGTGGACGAAGCGGGCTGGCTGGTGCTGCATTTCGGCATGAGCGGCCGGCTGCAGTATGCGACAGCGTCGGGCCAGTTGCCGCAGGATGCGGAATTGCTGCTGTGGTTCGAAAACAAGGCAGGGCTTGCCTACATTGCCCCGCGCAAGCTGGGCCGGATCGACTGGAGCGGGGAGCCGGATGACTATATTGCGTCACGCGGCCTGGGACCGGATGCCCTGGCGCTCGATTACGCCAGATTCCGCGATCTGGCCCGTGGCCGGCGCGGCGGCGTCAAGTCGTGGCTGATGGATCAGGGCAGCCTGGCCGGCATCGGCAACCTCTACGCTGACGAAATCCTGTTCCAGGCGGGGATCCATCCCGGGCAGGCGGTGGCGGAACTGGATGACAACACGCTCCAGGCCTTGCACAAGGCGCTGCGCCGGGTGCTGCGCCAGGCCATCGAGGCACGCGCCGAGCCGGACGCCATGCCGCGCAGCTTCCTGTTGCCCCACCGGCACGCCGGCGCGCGTTGCCCCCGCTGCGGCGAGCGGGTGGCCGCGATCAAGCTGGCCGGTCGGACGGCCTGTTTTTGTCCCCGCTGCCAGCCCGGCTGAGTACGAGCGCCACCATGGCTTCCATCCTGCAACCCGGACACAACTGCTGGCGCATCGAGCCGGCCAGCCGCGCCAGCGTACTGGTCGACGGCGCCGCCCCCAGTCCGGCCACCCTGGCCCTGTTGGCAGCGGCCATGGCAGCGATCGCGCTGGGCGCATGGAAATTGCGGAACTGGCTGATCCGCACGGGCCGCCGTTCCGGCTAGGCACCGGGACCCGTTCGCCAGCATGAACCCGCTCCATATCGGCACCTCGGGCTGGTCCTACGACCATTGGACGGGGCCGTTCTATCCGGACGGCCTTGCCGCCGGGGACCGGCTCGCCTACTATGCCGAACGCTTTTCCAGCGTGGAGATCAACACCAGCTTCTACCACTTGCCGGCGGCCGGGGTCGTGGACCAGTGGCGCGATACGGTGCCCGCGGACTTCGTGTTCAGCGCCAAGGCCAGCCGCTACATCACCCACATGAAAAAGCTCAAGGACCCGCATGAAACCGTGCCCCCTTTCCTGCAGCCGATCGACCGTCTGGGCGGCCGCCTGGGCCCCGTCCTGTTCCAGTTGCCGCCCCGCTGGCGGGCCGACCCTGCGCGCCTGGAGGCGTTTCTGGACAGCCTCGACCGGCGCCATCGCTATGCCTTCGAATTCCGCGACCCGAGCTGGTTCGACCGGCCGGTGCGGCGTCTGCTCGAGAAACACGATGCCGCCTTTTGCATCTACGACCTGGGCGGGCAGGTGTCGCCAAAATATGTCACGACGGATTTTGTCTACGTGCGCCTGCACGGTCCGGCTGCGGCCTACCAGGGCCGCTACGACAACCGCACGCTGGCGGGCTGGGCGGGCGCCTTTTCCACCTGGATCAGGCAGGGCAGGGCGGTGTATTGCTATTTCGACAACGACCAGCAGGGCCATGCGGCCCTCGATGCGCTGCGCCTGAAACACATGCTGGAAAAACCCTGATGCCTTGCCCGCTAGCGGCCGTCCTTTGCCTGCCCTGAACCCGCCGTGGCCTGCATCGATTTGCCGTAGTGGGCATACAGCCGCACCTCGTCGTCATGGCCGATGATCTGGTCGGGGTCGTAGGCCGGGGCGGTGCGGATCAGCTCGCGGCCAAGGTCCACGAAGATCGCCCGATCCGTCCAGCTCACCCGGTCGACCCAGAGGGGCGCAAGGAGCACCTTCTTGCCCGCCCACCAGTTGCGGGTGTCCACCACAAAATAGCGGACGCGCCAGTCCCGATCGTCGAGCACAAGGTCGTGCACATGGCCGAGTTCGCCATCCCGTGCCTGCAGGCGATAACCCATCACCTCCCCGCTGTCGCGCAGGTGCGGATCGTCGGGCGCGCCGACCGGTTCGGCCGGCGGTTCTGTCAGCGATTCGGCCGGCGGCACGACGGGTGGCATCGGCATGCCGAACGCGCTGGCTTCCCAATAGGGCGGCCAGCCGTAATGGCGGTGGTACTCGACCTCGTAGTGCCGCGAGACCGGTCGCGCACGGTCGATCGGCGGG
>JAHJNP010000170.1 GCA_018820745.1 Gammaproteobacteria bacterium | reverse complement strand
CGCCGCCAGCCCCCGCGTGACGCGCCCCACCGCGCGGATGGTGTGGCCGATCCCATTGCGCGCCTCCGGGTCGGACATGATGGAAATCGGCACCTCGCCGACGCCGTAGAGATACAGCATGTTGAACTGCCCCGGCGCGAAGCGGTAGGCCGCCTGCGCCGCCTCATCGTCAAGGCGCAACTGCAGGGTGAAGATGGTCGGCGACTCCTGGCTGCGCGCCACCACGCTGGCGGCGTGCGGGGGGCCGGCGTCGATGGCGTGCGGCGCATTCATGGCTGAACCTCGCTGGCCGTCAACGCGGCGACTTCTTCGGTCAGGTCGATGCCCACCGGGCACCAGGCGATGCAGCGGCCGCAGCCGACGCAGCCGCTGCGGCCGAACTGGTCATGCCAGGTGGCCAACTTGTGGGTCAACCACTGGCGGTAGCGGGTGCGGATGTCGGACCGCACATTGAAGCCGTGCAGATGGCCATGCGCCTCGCCGAAGCAGGAATCCCACACCCGCTCGTGGCGGCTGCTCTGCCCGTCGAGTGCGGGCTCGTCGACCTCGGCATGGCAGAAACAAGTGGGGCACACCGCTACGCAGTTGCCGCAGGCGAGGCAGCGCGCCGCCACCTCGTCCCAGCGCGGATGCTCCAGCCGGCTCATCAAGGCCTCGCGCAGATTGCGCCCGGGCAGGCTGCGCGTCTGGGCGGCTGCGGCGTCCTGCCCCTGCTGGCGGGCGGCTTCGATCTGCTGCGGCGTGGCCGGCGACAGACTCAATGCGTCCAGCACCGCATTCCCCTTCGCGCTGCCCGCCACCGCGACGAAGCCCTCCGCCAGTTCCGCCAGCGCCAGGTCGTAGCCCGCGGTCGGGGTCGGGCCGTCGCCCGTCGATGCACAAAAGCAGGTCGCACCAGGTTCCGCGCATTGCACGGCAACCAGAAACAGCTGTTCGCGTCGTTGAGCGTAGTGTGCATCGCGTCGGCCGTCAGGCAGGAAATGCGCATCCTGCAGGGCCAGCGCCGCCAGGTCGCAGGCGCGCACGCCGATGATGGCCTGCGCCGGCGCGGCCGGCAGTACCGCAGCGAACTGCAGGGTCCCCGCATCGTCCCGCTCCACGCGCCACAGCGATTCTTTCGCTGCGAACGCCTGCGGCTTGATGGCCTGCGGACCGTTGGCCCAGGCGAAATAGCGGTTATGGGGGTCGCGCGTCAACCGGTAGCGGCCCGGCGCCTGCTCGGCCTGCAAACCGCGCGGCAGGCCGGCGGGATCATCCAGTTCACGCATGACGATGGCGCCGTTTTCCACCGCCGGCCCCAGGCATTGGTAGCCCAGCTGCATGAGCCGGGACACCAGCGCATGCAGCTGGGCGAGCGGCAGAAATCGGGCGCGATCAGGTTGGGAAAACATGGGTTGGGAATGCCGTGGTTTTTGTCAGTGTATGCATAAAGCCAGGCTTGTAACAGGCTTATGCCATTCTCATACCTGCATGTGTCAGGCACATGGGAAAGCCATCCCGATCCATTCGCTATAATCGGTTCTTTTCAAGCAGTAAAAAGGAGCGTGCCATGCAGCAACAACTCGACGTCTTCGTCGCCTCCCTGTCAACGTTCTGGACGCAGCTGGCAAGTTTTGTACCGCAATTGCTGGCGGCACTGCTGCTGCTGTTCGTTGGCTGGCTGCTCGCCAACCTTGCCCGCACCGGGGTCACCAAGCTGCTGGACCTGTTGCGCTTCGACCGGCTGGCCGAAAAGACCGGCATCGAAGCCTTTCTCAAGCAGGGCAATCTGGACCTGTCGCTGTCGCGCCTGCTCGCCAAGCTGGCCTACTGGATCGTCATCTTCATCGTCGTCGTCACCGTGGCCAACAGCCTGGGCCTGCACATGGTGGCCGAGCTGTTCAACAAGGTCGCGCTCTACATCCCCAACATCATCGTCGCCATTCTGGTGCTGGTGTTCGGCGTGCTGGTGGCGCGTTTCATCAACAGCATGGTATTCGCCTACCTCAACAACATCGGCGTGCAGGGCGCGCTCACCATCAGCACGCTGGCGGAATACGCGACCATCATCTTCGTGGTGTTCGTGGCGCTGGAACAGCTGGCGATCGGCACCACGCTGCTGACCGCCGCCTTCCAGATCGGCTTCGGCGCGATCGGCCTGGCGCTTGCGCTGGCGTTCGGGCTGGGCGGACGCGAATGGGCCGCCGGTGTGATCAAGAAGCTGACCGATAAATAAAGGCTCGTCGCCGCCAGCTGTTGGCGGTGGCTTTGCAGGTCGGCCACTCTTTGCCGACACGGTCCGGGCGCCGTCCGTTGTGTCGGGAAGGCATTCCCGATCTACTGCCAGCCCGTGTTGCCGGGGGCTTTGTGGGGACAACACTAAACGGTGAAAGAGCCGCCTTCGGCCTCACGCAGGAAGCCAATAATCTGCTCTTCGGCAAAACGCTTCGTCATGTCCAATCTCCTCAGTTCAGGATTGGACTCCAAAGCTACCTGCTACTCAAATACGGGGAGACGTCGAGTGCCTAACGCCTAGCTTAAGCCGC
This sequence comes from Gammaproteobacteria bacterium, assembly GCA_018820745.1. Lineage (GTDB taxonomy): Bacteria > Pseudomonadota > Gammaproteobacteria > Burkholderiales > Thiobacillaceae > Thiobacillus. The sequence continues at coordinate 1,385 of JAHJNP010000170.1, read as the reverse complement.
GCGGCGTGAACCGCGTCGGCTTGAAGCTCTGGTTAGAAGCTATTTCACACATCACCTGACCTCGAGGGTTTCTTGATGGCGACGACCTGCCTGTTCATGTCCAACTCTGCTCGATAAAGCTGAGTGTGGCGAAAATGTTCGAGTCGAAGCAGTTCAGCGACCTCGTCCGCGACCTTGTCAGCGACTCGCGCGCCCAACACAACACCAGTAATAGCCAACGCCGGAACCGGGAACAGATAGACGGCTTCGCCGTTGATTTTTCTGCATGATTCTGCAGCATCCAACGGAGCAAGCATTCGCCACTCTCGCTCGTACGACCACGACAAACTTTTTGTGACCAATAGGTCATCTCCATCTAAATCAAACAAGGTTCGCCCCATTGAAGATCGCTCCGCGTACTTCACTTGCCTCAGATGGTACAGCTCGTCCCTATCTGACCTACGTCGATCGAAGTATTCGTGCTGCACATCGAACTCAATCGCGAGGCCCTTGTGTGAGTCTGCGTAGTGCGCCCATAGCAAGGGATGATCTGCCGATTCTGACAAGCTGAGTATCCCAATTTTTGATTGAAGAGTTTCCGTTAGCATGGCTTTAGCCTGTGGCGCAAACGCCGCAATCACAGCTCGAAATGTCGGTGCGATGTTCGAAAGTGCATGATCGACGAGGCTGGGATTTGCCTGGACGATGGAGATGAAGTTTTCTAGTGGAACTCTGCTTCGTAGCTCGGCGGGTAGTTCCTTATACTGTTCGCGAAGTGCATCCTCGATCAACCCCTTTGACTGTTCGAGCGTGTCTCCAAACTTCTCTTCAGACATTACCTGCTCAAACATCGGAGTCAGCTCGAACGGGTCGTTGAGAGCACCGGGTTGAGTGAACCGAAGGGACAGATCACGAAGAACGTCCGTTCGCGCGGCCGTCATGTACTTGTATAGTCGTTTTGGTCGTTCCATTCAGCCTGCGTAGCTTCTAACGTAATTTAGACAACACACCCACCTGAATATTTTGCCGTCTAAATCAAGCGGGCTATCCAGGCGGGTTACGACATCCGCACGGTGCAGGAACTGTTGGGCCACAAGGATGTTTCGACGACGATGATTTACACGCATGTACTGAACAAGGGTGGGCGCGGGGTGGTGAGTCCTCTGGACCGATAGGCTGCAAGACAGCTCACGCCAGAGGCCCTCAACGCATGCGCGGCTTGCGGCTGTGCTTGTCCGGCACGCCGCGCGTATGCCGGCGCGGACTGGGCGCCATCTCGGCCCAATCCAGTACGCGTGCGACCAGCTCGTCGTCGAGTTCCATTTTCTGCCCGCGGCGCAGCTGCGGCGGCAGCGCGATCGGGCCGAAGCGGATGCGCGTCAGGCGCGACACCGTCAGGCCGAAGT
>JAHJNP010000169.1 GCA_018820745.1 Gammaproteobacteria bacterium | reverse complement strand
GGTCGTCGAGGACGAAGCGGGTGAGGTCGGCGCGGCTGACGCGGTCGGCCAGCGGGATTTCGTCGGCGCGGCCCCAGATGATGGTCTGCGCGCCCAGGGTCAGACGGGTGTCGCCGCTGCGGTAGCGCACATAGGTGTCGGCGTAGTCGGCCAGCATTTCGTCGTGGACGGCGGCACCGCCGTCCTGCGTCATGCCGTCGAGCCGCGCGCCGGCGCGGAATTCCCAGTTGCGGCTGGGCTGCCACAGCACATAGGCGCTGGCGCGCAGGGTCGAGTAGGTGTCGGCCTCGGGCGCGTCGGACAGGCCGCCGGCCTCCAGCAGCAGGTCGTCGATCCCGGACTTGAACACCGGCTGAAAGCCGCGCGCAGTCGCTCTGCGGCTGCGCGCAGTGGGCGGCGGCAGATCGTCGGCGACGCCGGCGTGCGGCGCCGCCTCGGCGGGTGCCGCCACACGCGTTCTGCGCGGGGTGGTGCGCGGCGGCGGCAGGTCATCCGCCGTGTCCTGAACGGTGGCCCGCGGCGGCGGCAGCTCGTCGGCAGCGTAAACGGGCAGGGCGGCGAGCGAAAGGCTCAGGGTCAGCAGCAGATTTCTCATGGGCGGTACTCCGATTCCAGGCTCTCATCGGCCAGGGCTTGTGGGGTGAACAGTTTGGCGGGCAGTTTCTGGTCGTACAGCGCGACGTCGACGACCATTCGGGTTTCATGGCCGCTGGCCAGATCGATCATGCGGCTGTCGGTCAGCGTCCAGTAGCCCCGGTTGCGCTTCTTGCTGCGCAGCAGCCAGCGCTTGCTGGGGGTACCGGCGTCCTTCTCGAAATAGTCCACCCGCTGCGGAATGGCGGTGGCGGGGTCGATCCAGCTGATGCGCTTGCTGTAGGCCGAATCCCTGGGGTCTGTCGGCACGCTTTCGAGTACCTCGCAGAGGATGCCGTTTTCGGACTGCCGGCCGAGCAGGCGGTGGCGGTCTTTCGACGGCTTGCGCTCCTGCAGGTCCTCGAAATACAGGTCGGAACCGACGAAGCGGCCGCCCTTGCGGTCGCTGGAAATGCGCCGCACCCGGTCGAGTGCGGGCAGATACAGCCACTGGTCGGTATTGCCGTCGGCTTTGTCTAGGCTGAGCAAACCGGTTCCGGCGATGTCCTCCGGATAGACAAAGCGGATCAGGTTGGCGGTCTCGCCGCCCGATCGGTCGAGGCGATAGGTGACGATTTCGCGGATGCGTGGCGCGCGGCCCTTTTCGGTCAGCACCATGCGGCCCAGCGTGGTGAGGTCGCGGCCGTTGGGGCGGTCGTGGACCTTCTGCGCCAGATCGGCAGCTTCGTCGGCGCGCGCGGGTGCGGCGCCGAGCAGCAGCGCAAGCAGCAGGAAACGGATGACGTTCAGTAGCAGGGTGGGGGACATGTGATTTTCAGACGCGTCGGCATGCTTGATCAACGGTTTGCCAGTGCTGAACTTTACCGCAAAACCGGGCGGTCGCCCCGGTCAGGTGGTGCGCTGGCTTTCAGGTCTGCGCTGTGATAAAAAGACACCATTATCTGTTGAGGGACGCCGAGATGACGTCGACCACCCTGGACCTCCTCCGCAAGTACAGCGTACCCGGCCCGCGTTACACCTCGTATCCTACTGCGCCGTACTTCCATACCGGTTTTGGCGAAGTGGACTGGGCCGAAGCGCTGGCCGCGCCGGCGCCGGATCGCGAGCTGTCGCTGTATGCCCACATCCCGTTCTGCGATTCGCTTTGCCACTACTGCGGCTGCAACATGGTGGCGACGCGCGACTACAGCAAGACCCAGCCCTACCTGGCGACGCTCGACCGCGAAATGGCGCGCACCGCACAGCTGGTCGACCCGACGCGCGTGGTGCACCAGCTGCACTGGGGCGGCGGCACCCCCACCTATCTGAATCCCGACGACATCCGCCGCCTGATGGCGATGATGCGGCAGCATTTCAGCGTGGCCCCCGATGCCGAAATCAGCTGCGAAGCCGACCCGCGCGAACTCACGCGCGAGCATCTGGCAGCCTTGCGCGAATCCGGTTTCAACCGGGTGTCGTTCGGCGTGCAGGACATGGACCCGGCGGTGCAGCAGGCGGTCAACCGCATCCAGTCCGCGGACCTGATCCGGCAGGTCATCGACTGGTCGCGCGAACTGGGTTTTTCCAGCATCAACCTGGACCTGATCGTCGGCCTGCCGAAACAGACGGTCGAAAGCTTCAGCCGCACGCTGGAACAGGTGGTGGCATGGGCGCCCGATCGCCTGGCGGTGTTCGGCTATGCCCACGTGCCGTGGATGAAGAAGCACCAGAATCTGATCCGCGACGCCGACCTGCCCGATCTGGCGGCACGCCTGGGCCTGCAGCAGGCGGTGAACGAGGCGCTGGGCGCGGCGGGCTACGTCAATATCGGGCTCGACCACTTCGCCCGTCCCGACGACGAACTGGTGCGCGCGCAGCAGAACAAGACGCTGTGGCGCAATTTCCAGGGCTACACCACGCACAAGAACAGCGACATCCTCGCCTTCGGCGCGTCCAGCATCAGCCAGACCGCCGACGCCTACATGCAGAACGAAAAGAAGCTCAAGCGCTATCAGGAACGCATTGCCGCAACCGGATTCGCCGTCGAGCGCGGCATCAGGCTCACCCGCGACGACCAGATTCGCCGCGAAGCCATCACCCGCGTGATGTGCGATCTGGAGCTCGATTTTGCCGCGTTCGGCGGCGAATGGGGCATCGCGTTTACTGACTATTTTGCCGATGCGTTGACCGACTTGCGCCCATTGGCCGACGACGGGCTGGTGGATCTCGCAACAGACAGAATCAGCGTCACCCCCACCGGCCGTCTGTTCCTGCGCAACATCGGCATGTGTTTCGACCGTTATCTCAAGGAAGCGGCCAGCGACAAGCCGCGCTATTCGCGGACGGCCTAGTGCGTATCAGCAGCAGGCGTCCTCGTCCTCGCGCTTGGGGCAACCCTCCGGCCGGTTGCGTGGGGGGAGCGGGCAGCGGTTGATTTCGTCGGCGCCGCGCTGGAAGTAGCAGGTCAGCATGCTGGACGAGATGCCCAGCAGCCAGAACACGAAAAAACCGATGGTGTAGGCGGCGATGCGATGCTCGATCAGCGCCTCGCCGCGATAGATGATCTCCAGCGGGTCGAACAGGGTGGCAAAGACGATGTTGGCCGCCCCGGCAACAAGGAAGGACGGCCACAGAATGTGGATCAGGCGCTGCATCATGGCGTGCTCCTCGTCAGGCTGGCGATTATTCGTCCGGGTCGTTCATCTTGCGCTTGTACCAGCTCACCAGGTAAATCGCCATGCCGATCATGAACAGGATGGTGAACAGGCTCAACAGGCCAATCGGGTGAGTAAACAATAAATTAAATACGACGTCCATTTCAGTCTCCCTTTTGTTGAACGGTGGTTTCAGCATCCGTCGTCAAGATGACGGGCTGGCTGAACGGGGTGTGCAGCACGCCGGAAAGCCGCCAGGTGGCAGCGGCATCGGCAAGCTGGGCGTGCCACTTGCCGGCCGCCATGGCGGGCAGCGCGGCGCGGTAGTGCCCGCCGCCGGCATGGCTGAGGGCAAGCGTCTGGTCCTGGCCCTGCCGGGTCGGATGGGCCAGCGTGAGGCTGAGCCGATCCGGATAGGCCTGCAGGCGTCCCGCCAGCGTCAGCGCCAGGGCGTCGCCGGCGCGTTGCAGGGTGGCCGTCAGTGCCAGCGCATGCGCGGCGTCGTCGCGCGCCAGCGTCTGGTTGATGGCCAGGCCGGCCTTGTAGTAATCGCCGACCACCAGGCCGTCGGCGCTGGTGGCCGCGATCCATACCGTGGCCACGCCGGCGATGACGGCGGTGGCGGGCAAGCTGATGAGAAACCACGGCCAGGGTTCGCGATACCAGGGCTTGCTTGCCGGAGAGCCGGGTGTATTCATGACGCGCCTCCTTATAAAAGCTAGCGGTTGAAGAACTTGGTGGCGACGTCGTCCTTGATGCGCGGATCGTCGGTCGCCTGGATGGTGAACGTCACCTCGATCGAGCGGCCTTTCAGTTCGACCGGGTCGGCAATCAGGCTCACGGGAATGTCGATGGTCTGCAGCGGGTCGGCGGCAATGTCGCGTCTGGCTGGCACCACCTGCAGGCCGTCGATGCCCTGTGCCTGAATGGTGTAGCGGTGCGGCTGGCCGTCCTTGTTGATGATCTGCAGGCGATAGACGTTTTCGATCAGGCCCTCGTCGGTTTCCTTCGACAGCGCCACGCGGTCGCGTATCACGTCGACGCGCAGCGGCACGCGGGTGGCGAGGCTGTAGACGAAGGCGCCGGAGAGCAGCGCCAGCAGCACGGTGTAGATGATCGTGCGCGGGCGCAGGATATGCTTGACGATGCCGCTGTCGGGGTATTTCCCTTTCACCACGTTCTCGGTGGTGTAGCGAATCAGCCCGCGCGGGTAGCCCATCTTGTCCATGATCTGGTCGCAGCCGTCGATGCAGGCGGCGCAGCCGATGCACTCGTATTGCAGGCCCTCGCGGATATCGATGCCGGTGGGGCAGACCTGCACGCAGACTTTACAGTCGATGCAGGTGCCGAGGCCTGCCGCCTTGTAATCGGTCTTCTTGCTGCGCGGCCCGCGCGGCTCGCCCATGGAGCTGTCGTAGGTCACGGTCAGCGTGTCGGAATCGAACATCACGCTCTGGAAGCGCGCATACGGGCACATGTATTTGCACACCTGTTCGCGCATGAAACCGGCATTGCCCCAGGTGGCAAAACCGTAGAACAGGATCCAGAAGGTTTCCCACGGGCCGAGGCTGGCGCTCATCACTTCGGCGGCCAGGAGCTGGATCGGGGTGAAATAGCCGACGAAGGTGAAGCCGGTCCACAGCGCGATCAGCACCCAGACAACATGCTTCAGGCCGCGGCGGCGCAGCTTGATGGCATTCCACGGCGACTTGTCGAGTTTCTTGCGCGCGACGTGGTCGCCTTCCAGCCAGTTTTCCACCCACATGAAGATTTCGGTGTACACGGTCTGCGGGCAGGCATAGCCGCACCACAATCGCCCGGCCACCGCAGTGAACAGGAACAGCGCCAGCGCCGCCAGGACCAAGAGGCCGGTGAGGTAAACGAAATCCTGCGGCCAAAACACCAGGCCGAAGATGTAGAACTTGCGCGCAGCCAGGTCGAACAGCACCGCCTGGCGGTTGTCCCACTGCAGCCAGGGCAGGCCGTAGTACACCGCCTGCGTCAGCAGCACCAGCGCGATGCGCCAGTTGGCAAACACCCCATGCACCGTACGCGGCTGGATAGTTTGCCGGATCGCATAGAGCTGCTGTTCGATCGGGACGTCGGCGGATGATGAAACGGGCTTGTCGTCTGTCACTGCATTTTCCGTGGAAGGTCTGAGCCGCTTGAGCGTACTGCCTGGGTAACACAATCCGCTCAAGCGGCTCGCCGGAACCGGTCCGGCGAGCGCTGTTCAACTACTGCCGTTGCGACAGCCCATACACGTAAGCCGTCAGCAAATGCAGCTTGGCTTCCTTGTTTGAGGTGGTGCCGAGCGTCTGGTCGATGCCGGGCATGACGCCGTTGCGCCCCTTGGCGATGCTCTCGATGATTGCCGCTTCGGAACCGCCGTACAGCCAGACCTTGTCGGTGAGGTTGGGCGCGCCCATCGCCTGCATGCCGGTGCCGTCGGGCATATGGCAGGCGGCGCAGCTTTCCGCGAATTTCGGCCTGCCTGCCTCGGCCAGCGCGGCGTCGTGCTGGCGACCCGACAGCGAGAGCACGTAGTGCGCCACTTCCTTCGTTCCCTCAGCGCCGAGTGCCTCGCCCATTGGCGGCATCATTCCCGAGCGACCCTCGGTGAGCGTGGCCTTGATGGTGTCGGGATCGCCGCCGTACAGCCAGACGCCGTCGGTCAGGTTGGGGAAGCCCCGGGCGCCCGCCGCATCCGAGCCGTGGCACTGCGAGCAATAGGTCAGGAACAGGTTCCTGCCGATGGCCCGCGCATCGGGGTCGGCGGCCACGGTGGCGATGTCCTGCTGCATGAAGCCGGCATACACTGGCTGGAATTTGGCTTCGGCCTTTTCCACTTCGGCCTCGTATTCCCCCTTCGAGGTCCAGCCCAGCACGCCGGCATAGTTGCCCAGACCCGGCCACAGCACCAGATATACCCCGGCGAACACCAGGGTGCCGTAGAACAGGCCCAGCCACCAGCGCGGCAGCGGGTTGTTCAGGTCCTGCAAATCGCCGTCCCAGGTATGTTTCATCAGCTCGGGCTTTTCGCCGGGCGCGAGCTTGCGGGTGGTCTGCGACCTGAGAAACACCCAGGTGCCGATGATGCTCACCACGGTGAGCACGCTGATGTAAATCGGCCAGAAGCCGTGTGTGAAATCACTCATTGCTTGTCTCCTTGTTTGCCGGGCGTGATGTCCCGCGGGGACGGCATCCCCTGGGCGTCGTCTTCTTCGAAAGGCAGGCGGCCGGCGTCTTCAAAACGCTGCTTGTTGCCGCGGCTGTAGGCCCACCAGACGATGCCGATGAAGACCACGACGAAGACCGCTGTGACGATGCCGCTGACCATTCCGCTGTCCATGGTTTTCTCAGTTCTTCGGGGCGTGAATGCCCAGCACCTGCAGGTAAGCGATGACCGCGTCGAGCTCGGTCTTGCCTTCCAGTTCGGTGAGCGCGTCGCTGATTTCCTGCGCGCTGTAGCCATGGCCGACCATGTTCAGCGTGCGCATTTTGCGCTGGATGGCGGCGTCCTTCAGCGGCCGGTCGAGCCAGGGATAGGCCGGCATGTTGGATTCCGGCACCACGTCGCGCGGGTTCAGCAGGTGCGCCACGTGCCAGGCATCGGAATAGCGCCCGCCGACACGGTGCAGGTCGGGCCCGGTGCGCTTGGATCCCCACAGGAAGGGGCGGTCGTAGGTGAACTCGCCCGCCACCGAGTAGTGGCCATAGCGCTCGGTCTCGGCGCGGAACGGACGCACCATCTGCGAGTGGCAGCCGACGCAGCCTTCGCGGATGTAGATGTCGCGTCCCGACAGTTGCAGCGCCGTGTAGGGCTTCAGGCCCGCCACCGCGGTGGTGGTCGAGGTCTGG